>JAHEXV010000018.1:24540-36728 GCA_023251935.1 bacterium
GCGTATGACACGGACGTCGATCGCACCCGGCTGGGCTTCTCCTATGGCACGGTCGCCGCCGGGCGATCGGCGCCAGGAGCGGCGGGGTGGGCTGCCGGGCAGATGTGGCAGGTGACGACGGGAACGGTCGGCGTGTTCGGGAAGATCTTCCAGGCCCAGGAGCGGAAGAAGATCCACGGGATCGTCGGGATCTCCGACGTGACTCACCAGGCGTTCGAGTTCGGGGTGCGGGAGGCGCTTGGCTTGATCGCGCTGATCAGCCTCTCCCTGGCGATCATCAACCTGTTCCCGTTCCTGCCGCTGGACGGGGGGCACATCTTCTGGAGCCTGGTGGAGAAGGTTCGGGGCCGCCCCGTTCCATTCAGCGTCATGGAAAGGGCGAGTGCCGTGGGCTTCCTGCTGGTCATGATCCTGTTCGCGGTGGGGTTCTCCAATGACCTGCACACGCTCACCAACGGGGGCTTCAACACCCGCTGAGGAGCCCTTCGGGGTAGGCTTTTCCCGGGATGGAGGTCGAGACCGCGGGCAGGAAGACCGAACGGCCCGCCGCGCTGGACGCTCAGACGGCGTGCGAGGCGTTCCAGACCACCGCGGCCGCCCACCCCGAGCGGACCGCGATCCGGACGCGGCACGGGGATTTCAGCTGTACCTGGGCCGCATACGCAGAGCGGGTGTCGAGCCTCGCGGCGGGGCTCGCGGGCATGGGCGTGAGCCGCGGGGACACGGTGGCGCTGATGCTCGCCAACCGGCCCGCATTCCACTTCGCCGACTCCGCGGTCATGCACCTCGGCGCGGCCCCGTTCTCGATCTACAACACCTACACGGCGGAGCAGATCGAGCACCTGCTGCGCGACGCCGCGAGCCGCGTCGTGATCACGGAGCAGGGCCATCTCGACACGATCCTCGCCGCCACCTATGCGCTGGACTCCGTCGAGCAGGTGGTGGTGGTTGACGGCGACCCCCGTTCCGGCGCCGTCTCGCTCGACGAGCTAGCCGCCCAAGCGACGACGGAGTTCGACCTCGAGGCCGCCTGGAAGGCCGTCGAGCCCGAGGACGTGCTGACCCTGATCTACACCTCCGGGACGACCGGGCCGCCGAAGGGCGTGCAGATCACCCACGCCAACATCTGCGAGACCGTTCGCTCCTATGACGACCTGATCCAGTTCCCGGACGGGGGGCGGATCGTCTCCTACCTGCCGATGGCCCATGTCGCCGAGCGCAACGTGAGCCACTACCTGCCGATGCTCTGCGGCTTCACGATCACCTGCTGCCCGGACCCGCGCGAGGTGATCGCCTACCTGCCCGAGGTCCGCCCAACCTGGTTCTTCGCGGTGCCGCGGATCTGGGAGAAGCTGAAGGCGGGGCTCGAGCAGAGCCTGGCCGCCGCCCCCGCCGAGCAGCGGGCGGCGGTCGAGGGGGCGATCGCCGCAGCGACCGAGAAGATCCGTCTCGAGCAGCGTGGCGCCGAGGTCCCCGCGGAGCTCGCGGCGGGCGTCGAGCGCGCCGACCGGGAGATGTTCTCGAAGCTCAGGGGGCAACTCGGGCTCGACGAGCTGGAGGCGTGCAACGTCGGCGCCGCGCCGACCCCGCCGGAGGTGATCGAGTACTTTCACGCCCTCGGCATCCCGCTCGCCGAGCTGTGGGGGATGTCGGAGACGACCGGAGCGGGCACCTGCAACCCTCCCGAGCGGATCAAGATCGGCTCGGTGGGCCCGCCGGCGCCGGGAGTCGAGATCAAGCTGGCCGAGGACGGCGAGGTGATGATCAAGGGCCCGGTGGTGATGAAGGGCTATCGGAATCTGCCCGAGAAGACCGCCGAGACGTTCACCGACGACGGCTTCCTGCTGACCGGGGACATCGGCCGGTTCGACGAGGACGGCTACCTGAGCATCGTCGACCGCAAGAAGGAGCTCTTGATCACCGCCGCCGGCAAGAACCTCTCGCCGGCGAACATCGAGGCGCAGCTGAAGCAGATGCCCCTGGTCAGCCAGGCGATCGCGATCGGAGACGGGCGCAAGTACGTGAGCGCCTTGCTGACCCTGGACGCCGAGGCGGCCGGGCGCTGGGCACAGGAGCGCGGCCTCGACTCCGATCCCGCCTCCCTGGCGACCAACGAGGCGCTGATCTCGGAGCTGCAACGTCACCTGGACCGTGCCAACCAGGGCCTGGCCCGGGTCGAGCAGGTGAAGCGCTTCGCGGTCCTGCCGGCCGACTGGGAGGCCGGCGGAGACGAGCTGACGCCGACCATGAAGCTGAAGCGAAAGCCGATCCTCGAGAAGTACGCCGCCGAGGTCGAGGCGCTCTACGACGCCTAGCTGACGACCTTGAACGTCCTGCTCGCCGGGGTGGGGTCGGTCGCCCCCGCATGCGTGGCGCGAACCTTGAAGGTGTGTTGCCCGAGGCTCAGGCGGGCGAGGGTGTCGGGGCTCGAGCAGGCCTTGAAGGCACCGCCGTCGAGCCTGCACTTGAAGGTCGCCGGGGTGAGGCTGGACTTGAACTTGAAGGTGGGCGTGCGGTCCATGGTCATACCGGATGGGCCCGCGGTGATGGTCGTGTCCGGGCAGGCCCGCTCCGTCGGGGCGGTGGCCGTGTTGCGCGGATTGGGCGATCCGGGCGCGAAGTCGGCGGAGCTCGCATTGGTGTCATCGCCGACCTCGAGCAGGGTCGCGCAGCCGCGGGAGATGCGGCGAACGAGCGCCTTGCCGTCGGGGATCGCCGGTGCCGGGGAGCCGGCGGGCGAGGGGAGAGGCGTGCCGCTCGTGTTGTTGAAGCTGCCCCACGAAGCGCAGTCGACGTTCGCCCAGCAGACCGCTCCGCCACCGGGGCTGAGGCGTTTGCCCATCTGAAAGCTGATCGGGAAGTCCCGGGCGCGACCGAGGATCGGGCTCGCGGTCGCGAACAGGATCGTTCCCTGAGACTTGCTGGCGACGTCGGTAGGTGAGGAGGTGCCGATCTGGTTCCCGCTGGCGTCGTAGAAGACCATCTGGCCGAAGTGGAGCAGGTTCTCGCCGGTGACCGGCATCTGGAGCACCACGTACTGCGAGTTCGGGCTGGCGATCGTTCCCGGGTAGACCTCCCTGATCTTGTCCAGGTGGAAGGCGGCGCCGGCGCTCGCCGGCAGCAGCGTCAGGCCCAGGAGGGCCAGCGCGGCTGCGCCGAGCAGGGGGCGACCGCGTCGGCGAATCTCCTCCCTAGCGGACCCCATCTCATCCGGACATACGGGCACCGGGCCGCCGAGGTTCACCCCGGTACCCTCTTGACGTGGCCTCGAGGCGCCAGATCTGGGTCAAGGACGTGCCGATCGGGGGAAGCGCTCCGGTCGCGGTCCAGACGATGACCAAGACCGAAACGGCGAACCTGGCCGCGACCATGGAGCAGATCGGCCGGGTTGCCGAGGCCGGCTCCGATCTGGTCCGCGTCGCGGTGCCCCGCGAGGCGGACGTCGAGGCTCTGCGGACGATCGTCGCCGACTCGCCGATCCCGGTGATCGCCGACATCCACTTCAACTACACGCTGGCGCTGAAGGCGATCGACGCCGGGGCCCACTGCATTCGGCTCAACCCCGGCAACATCGGTGGCCCGGACAAGGTCGCCCAAGTCGCCGAGCGGGCCACTGCGGCCGGAGTGCCGATGCGGATCGGGGTCAACTCCGGCTCCCTGCCCAAGCACCTCCACGAGCTCGAGCGCTCCAGCCCGGTGGAGGCGCTGGTGCAGGCCGCGGTCGAGTTCGTGGAGCTGATGGAGAGGCTCGAATTCGAGAACTTCAAGGTCTCGATCAAGTCGACCAGCGTCCCCAACACGATCGCCGCCAACCGACTCCTGGCGTCGAAGATCGAGTACCCGATCCATCTCGGGATCACCGAGGCGGGGACCAAATGGTCGGGATCCCTGAAGTCGGCGGTCGGGCTCGGGGCGCTGCTGGCGGATGGGGTGGGCGACACGATCCGGATCAGCCTCTCCACCTTTCACGCCGAGGAGGAGGTGAAGGTCGCCTGGGAGATCCTCAAGGCACTCGGCCTCCGCGAGCGGGGGCCGGTGCTAATCGCCTGTCCGACCTGCGGCCGGCTTCAGTTCGACATGGACACCGTGGTCGCCGAGATCGAGAACCGCCTCGAGCAGTACACGGAGCCGATCGAGGTCGCCGTGCTGGGCTGCGCGGTGAACGGGATCGGGGAGGCCTCTCATGCCGACTTCGGGATCACCGGGGCCAAGAACGAGGGCCTGATCTTCGCCCACGGCAAGCCTCTTCGCAAGGTCCCGCAGGCGGGCCTGGTGGATGCCCTGTTCGAGGAGATCGACAGGTCGCTCGATCGCGGCAACGTCGAGGTCGATGCCCGAAAGGCCGCCGAGGGCGCCGAGTGGCTGCAGAGGATCGAGGACGAGAACGCAGATCAGCTGACCCCGGAGCGGATCGCCCAGATGGAGGCCGCTGCGGCCGAGGACGCCGACGCGGACATCACGGCCGAGCCGCTCGATCAGCCGGTCCGGAGAACCTCGGTCGACGAGAAGTCCTCGCCGGTCTCCGGTCGGCGGTTTACGCGGACGACCTAGCCGCGGCCTGAGGAGCCCCCCTGCCGGGCCGGGCCAGGGCCAACTCGTCCAGCGGATCGTCGCTGGCGAGCCGGTCGCGGTAGCGCTCGTGCCAGAGGTGCAGGAGGGTGACCGCGAGCACCCCGCGGTAGAGCGTTCGCTCGGCGAGGCCCTCGCCGAGCGTCCCGTCCGCGAGGTGCCGCTTGACCTCGCCGCTCAGCAAGCGCTCCATCGGCCCGTTGGCGAGCACGCGCTCGTATCCATGAACGGCGGCCGTCGAGAGTCCCCGCTGCGGGCGCGTGATCACGGGCGGTGAGCGGCCGTCGTGGGTGGAGGGGAGTTCACCCACGATCGGGTTCACCTTCGCGAACAGCGCCCGATAGGTCCTGGCGTGGAACTTCTCTGAGGGGCGGGTCTCCAGCAGTGCGGCGGCGACCCGGTGATCGGTACACGGCGTCACGGTGGTCAGATCGGCCCCGAACACCGCGTTGGGGGTGAGGGAGATCCCTCGAACCGTTCGAGTGGCGTAGAAGGTGAGCACGACCTCGGCCGGATGGCCGCGGAACCGATTTGCCTCGGCCATGAACTGGCGCCTCGCCAGCGACTTCAGCTCGTCGTCGATCTGGGGCGACAGAACGCGCCCCGTTGCGTGGCGCATGACCTGGCCCAGGAGCCGAGTCCACAGCGCCTGTGCCACCTCGGCACTGCCGTCCGGCCGGATCATGGACTCGGAGTAGTAGGTGTCGCCGGCCTGGGCCAGGGTGTCGAGCGCCAGTCCATCGGTCGCCGCCCCGGGCTGTCCCCTGAGGGCGGCGGCAAGGGGCATCGCCCACGGCGGGGCGGCGAGCTGGTAATCGACCCGCAACGCGCGCTCGCGCGTCTCGCCCCAGAATTCCGCGGCTCTGCCCTCGACCGTCGAGTGACGCACGCCGAGGGTCCTGGCGACCTCAGCGGCGAGCACCTCCTCCCGGTCGTGTCCGCTATCCGGGTTCACGGTCAGCGCCCGGACATCGTGCCCGCGCTCCGCCAACAGGCAGAGCAGCAGTCGGGAGTCCCGGCCGCCGCTCAGGGTGCAGGTCACCGGGCTCGTCTCGAGTGGCGCGACCGCCTCCCGCATCGCCTCCACCGCGGCTTCGGAGCCATGCTCCAGGTCGAAACGAGGCTCGATCTCCGCCCACGGCCACCGATGCTGAACGGTGCGGCGCTGTTCGCCTGCATCGTCCCACTCCAGCGTGCTGAAGGGCCGCAGCCGCTTGACCTCCATGAAGGGCGTTCGCTCACCGAGCGGGAAGCGCAGGTAGAAGATCGAGGCCCAGGCGCGCCAGTCGATCGTCAGGCGTTTCGGCAAGGCCTTGACGAGCGGATCGATTCGGGAGGCGAAGTAGACAGCCCTCCCGTGCTCGACGTGGTACACGGGAGCGACGCCCGAAACGCTCGAGTGCACGCGCCGACGCTGGTCCTGCACCACGAGCCCGCAAGCGGCGAGCTCCAGAGATGCGTCCTTCCAGAACCCCACCTTGCGCTCGCCGGGGCGGCCCTCGGCCCAGGCGAAGCCCTGCCCGCGCCCGCGCCAGCGGATTGCGGGGCGGTCGAGGAGGAGGATCGAGCGATCGTCCTCGTGGGCGACCGACATCTCGCCCGCCATCCGTCGCCCGACCTCGCGGACCAGCCCGGGGTCGTAGCCGCCAAGCGCGCCGCAGACGACGGGGTTCCGCCGCAAATCGTCGTCGCGGCTCATAAGCGCGCCTCGAGCGTGGTCCAGCGATCGACCTCCGGCAAGCCGAACTCATGGAGCTTGGGGACCTCGCCGATCCTGCGATAGCCGAAGTGACGCTCGTACCAGGCGATCGTGTCGGGGCGGTCCGCGTTCGTGATCACTCGAGCTGCCCCGGCATCTCGCATCAACTCCATGCGCAGCTCCTGGAGAGCTTGGCCGATGCCATGCCCGCGCGCCTCGGGGTCAACGGCGAGGAGGGTCGTCTTGCCGACTGGGCCGTCGGGCGTGTCAAGCAGGCGGTAACCGGCCACCCCCACGATCACCTCGCCGGTCACGGCCACATGCCACTGTCCGACGTCGAAGTCCTCCATCTCCGGGGAGGGAACTCGATGCATGTTCGCGGTCTCGAGCACTCGCAACATGGCACGGCGATCACCGGGAAGTCGAGCCGGACGGATCCGGTACCGCAAGCGGCTCGGGCGCCCCGTAAGGGGATCGCTGGAACCCTCTCCCATGGCGCGGATCCTAGAAGAACCCGAATCGGCTGACGGAGTCCGTCCGGCTCCAGACGTCCTCGATCGGAACGCTCCGCTGGGCACGCGGATTCGGATACAACCGCTAGGCTCGCGCCTCGTGACCCGGCTCGCCGAGTACTTCCTGCCCACGCTTCGCGAGGACCCCGCCGACGCCGAGTGGACCTCGCACAAGCTGATGGTCAGAGCGGGGCTGGTTCGCCAGCTCGGCGCCGGGCTGTGGACCTGGCTGCCGTCCGGGTACCGGGTGATCAAGCGGATCGAGGCGATCATCCGGTCAGAGCTCGACGCGATCGGGGGTCAGGAGATGCTGATGCCGGTCCTACAGCCCGCCGAGCTGTGGCGGCGTACGGGCCGGTACGAGATCGAGGAGCTGTTCAAGCTCCGGGATCGCAAGGACGCCGACTTCGTGCTCGCGATGACCCACGAGGAGAACGTCACGTATCACGTCTCTCACGATGTCCGCTCGTACCGCGAGCTGCCGCTGATCCTCTACCACCTGCAGACCAAGGAGCGCGACGAGCCGCGGCCTCGGGCGGGCGTCCTGAGGGTGCGGGAGTTCACGATGAAGGACTCCTACAGCTTCGACCGCGACACCGAGGGGCTCGACCGCAGCTATGAGCTTCATATCGAGGCCTACGACCGGATCTTCGACCGTTGCGGGCTGCGGACCTACCGGGTCGAGTCCGACGTCGGGATGATGGGCGGGTTGGGAGCCCACGACTACATGGCCCCCTGCGCGGCCGGCGAGAACGAGATCGCGCTGGCCCCCGGGTACGCGGCGGATGTCGAGGTCGCGGTCGCGGACCCGCAGCCGGTCGAGCTGCCGCCACCCCTCGATGAGCCACGCAGGGTGCCGACACCGGAGCTGACCACCGTCGAGGAGGTGTCGGGAACGCTGGGCGTGCCCGCGGGAGCCCTGATCAAGGCGATGCCGGTGATCGTCAACGAGCGCATGGTGCTCGCTCTGGTTCGCGGGGACCATCGGCTCAACGAGCTCAAGCTGCGCCATGCCCTCGGCACCGAGTTCCGCGCCGCCCATCCCGAGGAAATCGAAGCTCAGCTTGGGCCGCCCGGGTTCATCGGCCCGATCGGCGCCGAGCTGCCGATCCTCAAGGACGCGGCGATCGAGGGCGACGGCTACGTGTGCGGCGCCAACGAGCCCGACGCGCACCTGATCGGCGTCGCACCGGGAAGGGACTTCAACTTCGAGGAGGTGGATCTCCGCTCGGTCGAGGCGGGGGACATCGCCCCCGGCGGCGGGCGGATCGAGCTCCAGCGCGCGATCGAGGTCGCGGGCATCTTCAAGCTCGGAACGCGCTACTCGGAGCCGCTCGGAGCCACCTATCTCGACGAACGCGGGGAGGAGCGCCCGATCGTCATGGGCAGCTACGGGATCGGGCCGGCGCGCACGGTCGCCGCGGCAGTCGAGCAGGGAGCGGACGACAAGGGGATCGTGTGGCCGCGGACGATCGCTCCATGGGACGTGCACCTGGTCCGGCTCGGCAAGCCGGAGGACGAAGCCGCGCGGACGGCCGACGCGCTGTACGGAGAGCTACGCGAGGCCGGCGCCGAGGTCCTCTACGACGACCGTGAGGCGGGCCCGGGAGAAAAGCTGACCGACGCCGAGCTGCTCGGCTGTCCGCTTCGGCTGGTGGTGGGCAAGCGGGCGCTGGCCGAGGGCGGAGTCGAGGCGCAGATCCGCCGCGACGGGGCCGCTGAGCGCCTGCCCGTCGCCGAGGCGGCGAAGCGCGCCCTCGAGCTGCTCGATGGCATCGACTAGGAGGCTCTTCGGCCTCGATCGCTCGGGCCCGAGGCCCGTCCAGACGCGCCGCGGCCAGCCGCTGCGGCCGCTGACGATCCCCAACCTCGTCGGGTACGTGCGGCTCGCCGGGATCCCGGTCTTCCTCTGGCTCGCTTTGAGCTCGGGCGATGGGCGGACGGCCTCGGCGGCGATCCTCTACCTGGCGATCTCGGCGGGCGATTACCTCGACGGCTTCCTGGCCCGGGTCACGGGTCAGTACAGCCGCATGGGCGCCTTGCTCGATCCGGTGGTGGATCGGCTCACGATCCTCGCCGGGGTCGTCGTGTGCTGGAGGTTCGAGCTCCTGCCGCGGTGGGCGCTGGCGCTGCTCGCCGCCCGGGAGCTGGTCACGCTGGTGCTTGCGCAGCTCGCCCTGCGCCGGGGCGTCGACCTCGAGATCAACTGGGTCGGGCGGATGTCGGTGTGGCTGACGATGGGCGGGATCTTCCTGGCTCTGGCGACCAGCGCCTGGATCGCGACGGCGGTCTTCCTGCTCGGCCTGACGGGCTCGCTGCTGGCCTCCGCGCTCTACCTGAACGCCGGGCTCCGTCAGGCTCCCGGGCGCTAGCGAGGCGGCCGGAATTATTCGTGCAAGGTCCCTCAACCTCAACTTGACCTTTGCGGCGTGCCTATAATCGTCCGGCCGGGCCAAGCGCGAGAGGGAGCACCAGAGTGGAGGACACCTTTCCCGACGTCAGCGCGATGAGCGACCAGGAGCTCAAGGAGCTGATCGACCAACTTACCGATGAGGAGCGCCAGATCTCCTATCGGCGCCGATTGCTCCATGGCAAGATCGACATCCTGCGGGCCGAGCTCGTCAACCGCCTCAAGGCCCACCGTGAGGCCGGAGAGGCGATGATCAGCGGCCAGGACGTCGAGCAGCTCACCGACATCCTGCTCGGCAAGGTGCCGACCCCTCCGCGCGACGAGGCGTCGTAGGGGGCCTTCGATCGATGGCGCTGCACTGCCCCGAGTGCGGGTTCGTCAACCCCGAGGGCGCCAACTACTGCCAGAAGTGTGGTGCCTACCTGGCCCGACCGGAGGGCGAGGACGCGTCCACGATGGCCTACAAGGTGGGCGAGACCGGCGAGTACGAGCCGGTCGACGTCACCGACGAGGTCGACAAGGCCGGGGCGGCCCTGGTGATCCGCTCCGGCGGCGGGCGCGCGGGCGAGAGCTTCACCGTCGAGGGGGATCGGGTGAGCATCGGCCGGACGCCCGACGCCGCCGTCTTCCTCGACGACGTCACCGTCTCCCGCAACCACGCGCTGATCGTCCGCCGACGCGACGGTCTGTACATCGATGATCTGGGCTCGCTGAACGGGACCTACGTCAACCGCCGCCGAATCGAGTCGCACAAGCTCGAGGACGGGGACGAGATCCAGGTCGGAAAGTACAAGCTCAGCTACCTGGAGCGCTGACGATGGCGATCGCGACGCAGACCGGTGAGGGCGACACGGGTCAGGCCGGGACCGGCCGCCGATCGGCTTCCGCCGCCGGCTCGGCCTCGCGGCCGAGGAAGGCGCTGACGATCGGCGCGGTCGCCAAGATCCTGAGCCAGGAATTCGACGACATCTCGATCTCGAAGATCCGCTACCTCGAGGATCAGAAGCTGCTCGCCCCGCGGCGCACCCAGGGCGGATACCGCCTCTACAGCCAGGCCGACGTCGAGCGGCTGCGGGCGATCCTGCGCATGCAGCGCGACGAGTTCCTCCCTCTGAGGGTGATTCGCCAGGAGCTCGCGACCGGCGACTTCACCGGCGCCCGGCGGGGAAGCGAGGCTGCCGCCACCCGGCGCGCCGCGTCCGTCGACGCGCCAGTGGCGACCCTGACGCTCGAGGAGCTGCTCGACGAGGCGGGCGTCTCGGAGGGGCTCTTGCGCGAGCTTCAGGAGTTCGGGATCGTGCAGCCCGAACGACGAGACGGGCGTTCGGTCTACGACGAGACCGACCTCGAGATCGTCCGCGCCGCCTCCGAGCTGTCGCAGTTCGGCGTCGCCGGGCGCAACCTGCGGGTGTTCCGGACCTCTGCGGACCGAGAGGCGGCCCTGCTGCAGCAGCTCGTCGGCCCCGCCCTTCGCTCTCGCAGCCAGGCTCGCCGCAAGGAGGCGATCGAGAACCTCGAGAGCCTGGCGGCGGTCTGCGGGCACCTGAAACATCTGTTACTCGTTCGCGACCTCCGCCGCCTCAAGGGCGACTAGGGCGCTGCCACGCGTCTCGCGAAAACGGGTGATCGACGCGTCTCCCGAGAAGGTCTGGGATCTGGTCTCCGACCCGCATCACCTGCCGCGCTGGTGGCCGCGGACGGTGCGGGTGGAGGACGTGCGGGTGGCGCCGGGTGGGAGGCGCAGCCGCTGGACGACGGTGCTGGGGACGCAACGGGGCAGGGGAGTGAGGGCCGACTACCGCTGCACCGGCGCGACCGCCGGCGAGCGCTACGTTTGGGAGCAGGAGATCGAGGGGACGCCGTTCGAGAAGATCCTGCGCTCCGCCGAGCTTCAGATCCGGCTCGAGGGGCAAACCGAGGGCACCTTGATCACCCTGATCAGCAGCGAGCGGCTGCGTGGCCTGTCGCGGCTCGGCTCGCCGATGATGCGCCGGGCGACCCGACAGCGCCTGGAGGAGGCCCTGAGCGGAATCGAGCGGGCGCTCACATGAGCGCGGATCCGACCGGCGACTCGGGCGCGGCGCCGATGAAGTGGTGGGGATGGGGTGACCCGGATCGACGGGCCGAGCTCGGCGGCGAGGCGCTGGCCGCGCTGCGTTCCGAGCTGGGGGAGGCCGAGCCGGCGCAGCGTGCGGCGCTGGAAGAGGTGATCCTGCCGGCGCCCCAACCGCTTCCGGGCGCGATCGCGGACGCCGTCGGGCAGGCGGCGGTGCTCACCGACCGCGAGCACCGCCTGCGGCGAGCCGCCGGCCGCAGCTATCCGGATCTGATCCGGCTCCGCGCCGGACGGCTCGACCAGGCACCCGACGCCGTCGTGCTGCCCGCCAACGTCGCCGAGGTTGGCCGGGTGCTCGAGATCTGCGCGGGCGAGGGGATCGCGGTGGTCCCGTTCGGGGGAGGCACGAGCGTGGTCGGCGGCCTCGACCCCGTCCGGGAGCGATTCGACCGCCTGATCTCGCTGGACCTCGGTCGCCTGCGCGAGGCGACCGTCGACCGTCGATCGCTGACCGCGACCCTGGGGCCGGGGCTGCGAGGGCCCGAGGCCGAGCGGGCGCTGTCGAGCGAGGGGGTGACGCTGGGCCACTTCCCGCAGTCGTTCGAGTACGCGACGATCGGCGGCTTCGCCGCGACTCGCTCGGCCGGCCAGGCGTCGAGCGGTTACGGGCGCTTTGACGCGCTGGTGACCTCGATCGCCCTCGCCACACCCGGCGGCGAGCTCCGCACGCTCGAGACCCCACACAGCGCGGCGGGCCCCGCGTTGAGAGAGCTCGTGGTCGGCTCAGAGGGCACCCTCGGGGTGATCACCGAGGTCACGGCCCGGGTGCGGCCGGCTCCCGAGTACCGGCGCTACGAGGCCTGGATGGCGCCGGACTTCGAATCCGGAGCCGAGATCGTCCGGTCGCTCGCCCAGTCCGGCACCCTTCCGGACGTGGTCCGG
>JAHEXV010000019.1 GCA_023251935.1 bacterium
CCGCGGGCGCCGCGGCACTCGGAGGCGGTGGCGGCGAGGCGCAGGGACCCGCCGCGCCGACCGCCGACCAGGCTGTACCGGTGGCCGCCCAGCCCGAGCCGCCCACCGTCCCTCAGCCCTCGATCCCGCCTTCCGAGCCGGCGACTCCGGCGCCAGAACCGACCGCCGAGGCCGTCCCGGCGGCCGACGCCGGGGTTGTCCCGAGTGCCCCTGGGCCCGTCGACCAGCGCGCCGAGGAGGAGCGGACGATTCGCGAGGCGGCGGAGCGCGAGGCGATGGCTCGACTCGAGGAGGCGGAGCGGCAGGGTGGCGAGAGCGCGGCGGTCGCCGAGGAGGAGCGGATCCGGTCCGAGGCCGAGCGTCGGATCCGCGAGGCCGAGGAGGCCCAGCGGCAGGCCGAGCGCGCCTACGAGGCCAAGGAGCGCGACCGTGAGGCGGCGGAGGCCGCGAGGCGCCTCCAGAAGGCCCAGGGCGTCGCCGCCGGCGCTGAGGCCGAGGCGGTCGAGGAATCTCAGCCGACCGTTGAGTTCGACGTGGCCACCGACCAGCAGCTCGAGGCGGATCGCGCCGCCGAGCGCGAGCTGGCGAGCGAGCTCGAGCAGACCGAGGCGCGGCTCACCGAGTCCCAGCGCAGAACGGCGGAGGCGCTCGAACGCGCCGCCCAGCGCTTGGAGGAAGTGGAAGCGCGAGCCAACGAGGCCGAGGCGCGGGCGGCCCGCGCCGAGCAGCTCGCCCAGCTGAAGATCGAGGAGAGGGACCGCGAGCGCCGATTGAAGGAGATGCTCGACCGGATCGCCGATGCGGATCGCCGGGCGTCGGAGGCAGAGCAGCGATCCCGCGAGGCGGCCGATCGGCTCGCCGAGCTGGAGCCGGACGCTTCCGTTCCGTCGCCGGCGCCGCCGGCGACGGAGCCGGTGGAGCCTCTCGCTTCGCCCCCGCCCGAGCCCACGCCGCCGCCGCCTTCACTGGAGCCACCGTTGGCCAGCGCCCCCGAACCTCCCGCCCCGCCGCCGCCACCCGAGCCGCCCGCCCCGCCGCCGCCACCCGAGCCGCCGCTGGCCGCACCCCCTCCCGCGCCGGAGCCGCCGGTTGCACCCTCGCCCGTGCCTCCGGCCCCGCCACCGCCACCGGAGCTCCAGCCCACCGCCGATCCCCCCGTCGCCACGCCGCCGACCGCGAGCGCGGCGCCCGCGGAGGCCCCGCTGAACGTCAACCAGGCAACCTACGAGCAGCTTCGGGAGCGAAACCTCTCCGTCACCCAGACCGGCAGGGTGCTGGCGTACCGGGACCGGGTCGGCGGCTTGAAGTCGCTCGACGAGCTGGACGGCATCCCCGGCTTTCCGCACTCCTTTCTTCAGGAGCTGAAGCGAAGCCTGACCGTCTAGGTCACGGCGGCCCTGGCCGGGCGCCGCTCAGCTCTCCAACTCCTTCGGCTTCACGAAGTCCACCAGCTCGGCACACCCGGGCCGCAGCTCCTCCCAGCCGCCCGCGAACAGCAGGGTGGCGAGCGCCGCGGTGGGGAACTTGGTCCGCACCCGCGCGAGCTCGTCGCCGTCGCCTGCCAGCTCGAGGGCGAGCTCTTGAATCGCCGGCTGATGTCCGATCAGGATCACCGAGTCGACCCCGTCCGGCAGCTCGCGCAGCCGCTTCAGCAGGTGGGCGGAGGACGCCCCGTACAGCTCTCGCTCGATCTTCACCTCCGGGGAGCCGAGCGCCGGCATGATTCGCTCGAGCGTCTCGCGGGCTCGCGCGGCAGACGAGCAGAGGACCAGCGTGGGCGCCACAGCGTGCCCCCGCAGGTACCGCGCGATCGCCTTGGAGCCCCGGTGGCCTCGACCGGCGAGTGGACGATCGTGGTCGGGGAGGCCGGGGTCGTCCCAGCTCGACTTGGCGTGCCGAAGGAGGAGGAGCCGCCTGGTCCGCGTCTGCCCGATTACCCGATCCCTCTCGCGAAATAGGTCTCCGCGACGCCAACGGCCAGCAATGCCGCGAGCCCCAGATAGGTTGCCGCGACCAGCACCCGGGTCCGCGGTCGAATCGCGTGGTAGGCGCGGCCTTCCGGCGTATCGCGGAGCTTCCAGCGTCGCCAGCTCTCCAGCCCGCCGAGGACAATCACCAGCAACAGGATCGGGTTCGGGAAGAAGAACGCCAGCGCCACCAGACCGGCGAAGCCGACCAGCCACATCCACGGGGTCAGAGCCGCCATCGCCCGGCCGCCGTCGAGCGGCAGCACCGGCAGGAGGTTGAACAGATTGAGGAAGAAGCCGATGTAGGCGAGAGCGCGCCAGAAGTCGCTTCCGGTGGCGAGCCAGAGCGCCAGTGGGACAAGCGACGCGAGGCTTCCCAACACCGGGCCGGCGAGCCCGACCCGCGCCTCGGCTGCCGCGTCCCGGCCCATCGACTTGGCCGAGATCACCGCCCCCAGGAACGGGATGAACATCGGCGCGGAGGCCTTGACGCCCTCGCGCCGCAGCTGGATCCCGTGACCCAGCTCGTGCAGGAAGAGCAGAACCACGAAGCCGGCCGCGAACGGAAGACCCCAGATCAGCGCGTAGGCGCCGATCGAGACGAGCGCCGAGCCGAAGGTGGTCAAGAGCTTCAGCTTCGGCATCAGGATCAGGAGCGACTTCGCCTTCGCCGCGACCGCCGCCACGGCGGCGAGCGTGGCGCCCAGTCGCCTGCGCGGACCTGATCGGTCCGGGCGTCCCGAGCCCGGGTGAATCGGCTCGTAATCGAGGCTCTCGGCGGCGCTGTGATTCATCGTCATCAATGCTCCACTGCTTCGATAAACGTAGCCTGTGCACGTCCCCGCGGAGAAATAGCCTTCGGACAGGTGTTGGAGCACGGCGCCAAGCTCCGCAGGTCACAGCTCCTGGTCGCGGTGGCCGTGCTGGCGCTCGGACTGGGATTGGGTGCCGGAGTCGGCGCGGGCTCCCAGGCCTCCAGGCCGCGCCTCGACTGGCGGCCTCACTTCGCGTTCGCGAACAGGTTCGTCAAGCAGCGAGCCGGACGGATCAGCTACGCGGTGATCGGCGCCAACGGCTTCTACCACGGCCACCGCGCGGGTCGCGGCGTTCCCATGGCCAGCACCTTCAAGGTGATGCTCCTCGCCACGTACCTGCGCAAGGCCAGGCACCGGGCACTGCACGATCGCGACCGCCGGCTGCTGGCGCCGATGATCCGCCGCTCGGACAACGTTGCGGCCACTCGGGTCAGAGATATCGTCGGCGCCCACGCGATCGAGCGCCTGGCGCAGGACGCCCACATGCGCCACTTCCACTACAACCCGGTCTGGGGGCTCAGCCGCACGAGCGCCGGCGATCAGGCCCACTTCATGTACAGCTTCGAGCGCTACGTGCCGCGTCGTCACGAGCGCTTCGCGCGCCACCTGCTCGCCACCATCGTCCCCTCGCAGCGCTGGGGGATCGCTCAGGTTCCGCTCCACGGCTGGAGGCTCCATTTCAAGGGGGGCTGGGGAAGCGGCACCGGCGCGGTGGACCACCAGGTTGCGTTTCTCGATCGCCGCGGATACCGCATCGCTGTCGCGATCCTGACCACCTCGAATCCCAGCCACGCGTATGGCACGCAGACGCTCCACGACGTAGCCAGACGGCTCCTGTGGGGCCTACCGCGGGTCCACCGTCGCTAACCCGAAGACACCTGGCCCTGCCGCGGGCCCTGCCAGCCGCCTGATCCACGCGCGGTAACCGCTCCGGCTACCCTTGTGGAAGACATAGCACGGGGACGACAGGCTTCGACGCGGTCGATCCGTGCGAACGGTTGCAGGCCGAGGTTCCCGGAGGCCTCGCTAAACACCGGGAAAAACAATAAGTGCGGACCACGAGTTCGCCCTCGCCGCTTAGCTCAAACTAAGCAGGTGAGGAGTCGGCCCTCCCTGGGCCCGTGGGGAGGGGGCCCGGCTTCAGAAACGGGCTAGACCTGGTCGGTTCGTCCTCGCCGCCAGGGGACCTCTCAGGGGACTGGTCTTCCGGACTCACCCGCCGGCGCGGACCCGGGAGACGAGACCAAAGCGCCGGCTAAGCCTGTAGAAGCCTTCGCATCGCGTCCGCGGACGCGGGTTCGATTCCCGCCGTCTCCATCAATACTTGGTTGCTTCCCCGACGGGATGGAGTCGAAGCGTGAGCTGGCGCTTCTGCTTTTCGCGCATTGCAGAAGCGCCATGGAGTCAGCGCAGCGCTTCCGCTCTTCGTCCAGAGCGAGCGTCTCGGAGCAAGTACCGCGACGCCTGCTTCTCCACAGATGCGACGTCCGTGATCGGCGGTCGTCCAGACGGGTGGCGATCAGGTGCTCGCTGCCAGCCCGTTTGCGTACACCAGAGCCGGATTGCGGCGATGATTTCGATGGCCGCCGATGATCGAGGGTGCCAGACAACCGGCTAGCTTGTCGAGAATGTCCAAAGAAACCGGCCACCAGCCGGGCCACGTGCGAAGAGCTTGTGAGGCGCAGGCCATCGGCGGCATCGACGCCGTCATGTTCCTCGACGGGGGAGCCGAGCTGGACCCCAGCTCGGTCGGCGAGATCGCATCGTGACGGCCGCGCCCAAGACGAGGTATGCGCGCAGCGGCGATGTCAACATCGCCTACCAGATCGCGGGGAACGGCCCAATCGACCTCGTGTACGTGCCGGGCTGGGTGTCGAACATCGAGACGGCCTGGGAGGACCCACATGTCTCTCGCTTTCTCGAGCGCCTCGCCTCGTTCTCGCGGCTGATCCTCTTCGACAAACGCGGCACGGGCCTCTCAGATCGGGTGTCGATAAGCGAGCTTCCCACCCTGGAGCAACGGATGGATGACGTGCGGGCCGTCATGGATGCCGCGGACTCCCAGCGCGCAGCTTTGTTTGGTGCCTCGGAAGGGGGCGTGATGTGCGCTCTCTTCGGTGCGACCTACCCGGATCGGACCGCTGCCCTGGTCCTCTACGGAAGCTACGCGAAGGGCACCGCGACCGCCGACTACCCGCACGGGCTGGCTGAGCAGGAGGCGATCGACGAGTTCGTCGAGGCGCTGACCGAGCTCTGGGACGATGCCGGCGGGCTTCTCAATATCTGGGCCCCGAGTGCCTCAGACGATCCTGTCGCCCAAGCGGCTTTCGGGCGCTACCTGCGCACAGGCGCGAGCCCGAGCGCGGTCAAGGCGCTCACCCGCATGAACGCCGCCGTCGACATCCGGCACGTCCTGCCGGTGATTGCCGTGCCGACGCTCGTGATCCATCGATCGGAGGACATGATCGTAACCGTCGAGGCGGGACGCGATCTTGCGGCGGGGATTGAAGGCGCGAAGTACATCGAGCTACCCGGGGAGGACCATCTGTGGTTCCACGGTGATGCCGATGCGATCCTCGGCGAAGTGGAGGAGTTCCTCACTGGGACCCGCGCGGCAGAGATCGTCGATCGCATACTCGCCACCGTGATGTTCACGGACATCGTCGACTCCACCCGCAAGGCCGCCGCGCTCGGTGACCGCCGCTGGCGGGACCTGCTCGGGCGCCACGACACGCTCATGCGCCGTGAGCTCGAGCGGCACAGGGGCCGCGCGGTAAAGACGCTCGGCGACGGATTCCTGGCCACCTTCGATGGCCCTGCGCGCGCGATCCGCTGCGCTTGCTCGGCTCGCGATGCGCTGCGCGGCCTTGGGGTCGAGGTGCGCGCCGGCCTCCATACCGGCGAGTGCGAACTCATCGGCGACGATCTCGGCGGCATTGCCGTCAACATCGGCGCCCGTGTGGGATCGGTCGCCGGTCCGGGTGAGGTGCTCGTCTCACGCACGGTCACGGACCTCGTTGCCGGGTCGGGAATCGAGTTCACGGACCGTGGCGTCCATTCGCTGAAGGGTGTGCCAGGCGAGTGGCAGCTCTATGCGGTGAAGGAGTAGCGCCTTCCCAGGAGACCCGCCCACCCGCCGGCGCCTTCCGCTCGGTGAGCGCCGGCGACTCCCACACCTGCGCCGTGAAGCAGAACGACAAGGTCGCCTGCTGGGGCTTCAACGACAGCGGCCAGACCGACGTCCCGGGCGCGCTCTCCTAGGCGCGAGCAGCTTTTCCACCGCACCGAGGGTCTTCGGCTGAGGGGAGCCGTGCGGTCGTTGGAGGTTGTAGTGCCATTGCCAGCAGAGCAACGCGAGGCAAGCTTTCGCTCCTGCGGTTCGCCCATTCCGATCACGTGGCCGGCGCCAACCCGGGAAGCGTGCTCGTCGCGCGAAGGGGAAGCCGGCGTGGCACCATCAGGGCAATGGCCGACGAGGACATGGAGGTAGTCCGCCGCGCCTACGAGGCGTACTCAAAGGGAGACCTGGCGGCGGCCGGGTCCGCCTACAGCGAGGACACGGTATGGGACGTCAGCCGCTTTCGACCCGACGAGGGGGTCCACCGTGGATTGGATGAGCTGGCGAAGCACATCGGCAGCTGGCGCGCAACGTGGAAGGACCACTCGTTCTGGCTGGAGAGGGTCGTCGATGCCGGAGATGTGGTCGTCACGGTAATCCGAGAGAGTGGCCGCGGTAGGTCGAGTGGCGCTCCCGTGACGGTCCGCTACGGCCAGGTGATCACGGTCAGCGACGGCAAGATCGTCGAGACAGTCGTGTACCGCGATCCGGAAGACGCGTTCGACGCAGCCGGCCTCCCCAGGTAGTCACGGTGGCCGAGTAGAGCTGCTCACACAGCCACGTCGGTTGCCTCGCCGATCGGCAACCAGCGGATCTGCTCGCGCACGTCCTCAGGCGCATTGGCGAGCTCACGCTCGATCGCCTCCCGCCCTTCTCGAAAGTGCGACCACCCCTCGTAGTGGATCGGGATCACGGTGTGCGGCTGAACAAGCCGGCAAAGCTCGACGGCTTCCTTGGCCGTCATCGTGTAGCGCAGCGGACCCGAGATCGGGAAGCGCACGCCCCCCAGATGGAGCAGCGCGGTGCCGACCCGCAGGCGATCGGCGACCTGACGCACACCGTCGTACAGCACCGTGTCGCCCGAGATCCAGAGGACGCCATGCTCCTGCCCGTCCCACTCGAGCGCGAACCCGATCACATCGCCGACGATCGGACGGCTCAGCGGGGGGCCATGACGACACGGTGTGGCGGTGACCTCGATCGAAGGCCGTGCTGGGTCCGCGAGCCGGGTGCTCGCCCATGGCTCAAGACCGCGAGCCTCGCCCGCGAGACGCTTCCCCCCGGGAACAGTGGTGATGACGGTGCCGGCCGATGGAAGCAACGCCCGACCGGTGGGGTCGAGGTTGTCGTCATGGTGATCGTGGCTGAGGAGCACCGCGTCGATCGGCCCGAGGTCGGCCGAGGCTATCGTCGGGCCGGTCAGCTTGCGCGACCCAGTGCCCCAGCCGAATCGATAGCTCCGACCGGGCGGATCGAAGGTCGGATCGGTCAGCAGGCGCCAACCCCCGACTTCGATCAGGGCGGTCGGGCCGCCGATGTGGGTGAGGCGGACATCCATTGCCCGGCATACTGACCGAGACCTCGGCTCGCAGTCAACACGACCCTTGGATGTGCCTGTCTTGCGCCCTGAGGCGGCGCCTGTCCATGAAGTGCCAGATCGCGGCCGGCATTCAGCGCGAGGTTGTCCATTTCCTCGTCCTCCGTTCGTCTTAGAGGCGACCATTCCAACAAGGAGGTAGCCATGAAGTACATGCTGCTGATCCATCAAGGGTCCGCTCCGACGCCGCGGTCGGAGGAGTGGGATCGCCTCTCGGAGGACGAGCAGAAGGCGGTCTACGCCGACTACAAGACGATCAACGAAACCCCCGGCGTCACTTCCGGCCTGCAGATGCAGGGCCCCGAGATGGCGACCACAGTGCGGGTTGAGGACGGCGAGGCGCTGACCACCGACGGGCCGTTCGTCGCCGTCAAGGACGCGCTCGGCGGCTACCTCTTCTTCGAGGCCGACGACCTCGACGCCGCGATCGAGCTTGCGGCGCGCGTTCCCGCGGCCCGCCTGGGCGGCGCGGTCGAGGTGCGCCCGATCGTGGAGCACGAGCGATCCTAGAGCGGGTCTTCCGTGACGAGTGGGGCCGCGTCCTCGCCAGCCTGATCGGCTTCCTCGGCGACTTCGACCTCGCCGAGGAAGCCGCTCAAGAGGCATTCGCGGCCGCCGCCGAGCGCTGGCCCCGGGTCGGGATGCCGGACAACCCGAGCGCCTGGCTGGTGACCACTGCGCGCAACCGCGCGATCGACCGCATCCGTCGCGATCGCACGCTCGCCGCGAAGCTCCCCCTGCTCGACGCGCCAGAAAGCGCGGTGGACACCGTGGACGACGCGACGATCCCGGACGAGCGCCTCGAGCTCGTCTTCACCTGCTGCCATCCGGCGCTTTCACTTGACGCCCAGGTCGCGCTGACGCTGCGAACGCTCGGCGGGCTGAGCACCGAGCAGATCGCGCGCGCCTTCCTCGTCCCCGAGCCGACCATGGCCAAGCGGCTGGTCCGCCCGAAGCACAAGATCAGGGACGCCGGGATCCCGTTTCGGGTGCCGCCGGATCACCTGCTCCCCGACCGCCTCGCGGCGGTGCTGGCAGTCGTCTACCTGATCTTCAACGAGGGTTACGGCGGTCGCGGAGACCTCGCCGCCGAGGCGATCAGGCTCGGGCGCGCGCTCGCGGAGCTGATGCCCGACGAGCCCGAGGTGCGCGGCCTGGTGGCGCTGATGCTGGTCAACGACGCCCGGCGCGACGCGCGCTTCGTCGACGGCACGGTGATCCTCCTCCGCGATCAGGACCGATCGCTTTGGGACACAGAGCAGATCGCCGATGGGCGGGCAGAGCTCGAGCGGGCGCTGGCGCTCGGCGGTCGCGGTCCCTACGTGCTACAGGCGGCGATCGCGGACCTGCACGCGGATCAGCCCCAAGACTGGCCGCAGCTGGCGGCGCTGTACGCCGAGCTCGCCCGCGTCACCGGTTCGCCGGTCGTGGAGCTCAACCGGGCCGCCGCGATCGCCGAAGCGGGCGAGGTCGAGACCGCGCTCGCACTGGTGGAGCGCCTCGAGCTCGACCACTACCACTATCTGCACGCGACGCGCGCCGAGCTGCTCAGCCGGTTCGATCGCACCGACGACGCCCGTACGGCCTACGGCCGCGCGCTCGAGCTCGTCCACTCGGACGCCGAGCGGCGCTTCCTCGAGAGGCGCCTCGCGGAGCTCGAAGGCTGACCGGCGTGCTGCGGCGCGCAACGACGGCGGACGTCCCGAGGCGGACCGAGTTGGTCCAGGCCGCATTCGGGCACTACGTCGAGCGGCTCGGCGGGCCGCCGAGGCCGATGACCGACGACTACGCCGACGTCGTTCGCCGGCACCGGGTGATCGTCGCCGAGCGCCAGGGCGAGATCGTTGGGTTGGTCGTCCTCGGAGTCGACCCCGAGGGCTTCCTGATCGACAACGTCGCCGTCGATCCCTCGCATCAGCGCAGTGGAGTCGGAAGGGCCCTCCTCGAGCGCGCAGAGAGCGCAGCACGGCGCGAGGGATTCGACTCGATCCACCTCTACACCCACGAGAGAATGACCGAGAACCTGGCGCTCTACTCGCGGGTCGGCTATGTCGAGTACGACCGGCGCCCGCAGGGAGGGGCGAGCATCGTCCACCTGCGAAAGAAGCTCGGCTGAGGACGCGACCGTTCAGAGCCCCAGGCCGCGCACCCCTCGCTCGTCCCAGCCCAGGTGGTGGGCGAGCTCGTGGCGCACGGTGCGCTCGACCTGCGCCCGCAACAGGTCGGGATCGTGGCCGAAATCGCGCTCCAGCGTGTCCTGGTAGATGACGATGCGGTCGGGGTAGCTGTCGCGGGCGACGGTTCCGCCGATGTAATGGCCATAGGCGTGGTGCTCGTGGCCGCGCCTGGAGACGACGACCGGCGTGCGCTCGAGGAGCTCGCGGAAGGGCTCCGGCAGGTCGTCCATCGCCTCCATCACCAACTCGTCGAACTCGCTCGGCGGCAGGTCAGGAGGCGGCAGCGAGGCGAGGGCCTCGCTGCGGTCGACCAGCCGCCGGAACTCGGGCTCGGGCATTTCCGGGCCGATCAGCGCAACGGTCGCCCAGGCGGCGACGAGCATGATCGCCACGGCACCGACCAGCAGCGTGAGCAGGCCACCCACTCCGGAGAGCGAGGGGGGGTTGAGGAGCAGCAGGACGAGGCCGGTGATAAAGGCGCTCAGCGCCGCTGCCCGGAGCGGGGGGCCGAAGATCTCCCTCATGGGATCCAGGTTAGAGCGGGCGGACACGGGCACGGGCGAGCCCAGATCAGCGAGCGGCCAGCTTCAGCTCAAGGGTAAGCCGGCCTCGCGGCAGCTCGCCTGGATCGAGAGCGCGTTCGGATCCTCACGGGTCGCGTTTTGGGCGCAGAGCCTCTTCGCGCGCTGACCGCACGCGTTTAGCTCCTCTCCGCCCATGACGTGCGCGATCGTGGCGCGGATGCATCCTGGGCCAGGCTCGGGACGCGACTTTCCCGCGGTTGCGACGATCAGCACGACTATCGCGAGCGCGGTGCCGACCATCGTGCCGATCGCCACTATCCGCTCACGCTTGGTCAGCTCGCGCAGCGGGCTCCTTGTGCGCTGCCAGTGTGCCTCCAGAGGCATGGGGGCCAGATTACCGCTGGCTCTCGCGGTGCGGGATCCGTCAGAGGAGGCCAGGGTGGCCCTCGTCGGAGCTCGTGAATTCGACAGGTGGGCGAACCGGGCCCGTTGATGTTTGGACATCCGTCTCTAGGAACCGCTCGCCGTCGCGGGCAACCTTCGCAGCGGTAAAGCCATTGGGCAGGACGTCCGTGTGGGAGCGGGCCTCGTTTCCAGCCTGCCGCGATCAGAAGGAAGGCACTCGCAAATGCATCAGAAAGGAAGGCACTCGTAAATGGAGTGGTTGAGTCCTGGCGACAACGCCTGGCAGATGACCGCCGCGACGCTCGTCGGCCTGATGAGCGTGCCGGGCCTCGTCGTCCTCTACGGCGGCATCATGCAGAAGAGATGGTCGGTGAACTCGATGATGATGGCGTTCGTCGCGTTCGCGATCGTCCTGATCGCTTGGGTGGGCTACGGCTTCAAGATGGGCTTCGGCGCGCCGATCCACATCTTCGGGGCGGACGGCGGCAGCTTCTTCGGGAACTTCCTGGGCAAGCCCGGGCCGGTTCTCGACAGTTCCTCGCTCCTGGGCCAGGGGACGATCCCCCTGCTCGGGGACGTGGGCAAGCTCGCGTTCCCGCAGTCCACGCTGATCTACTTCCAGTTCGTCTTCGCGGCGATCACGCCGATCTTGATGCTCGGCTCGGTGCTGGGCCGGATCAACTTCAAGGCGTGGATCCCGTTCGTGCTGCTGTGGTCGAGCCTGATCTACACGGTCAACGCGTTCATGATCTGGGGCGGCGGTTACTTCGCCCAGCAGGGCGCCCTCGACTTCTCCGGCGGCTACGTGATCCATCTGGCGGCCGGGATGTCGGGCTTCGTCGCCGCTGCCGTCGTTGGACCACGCCTGCAGCGTGACCGCGAGGTCGACGCCCCCAACAACCTCGCAATGGTGGCGGTCGGTGCCGGCCTGCTGTGGCTGGGGTGGAACGGCTTCAACGGCGGCGACCCCTATCTGGCGAACCCCGACGCCTCGGCGGCGGTCCTCAACACGAACCTCTGCACCGCGGTGGCCTTCCTGGTCTGGGTCGGGCTCGACTACGCGACGGGGCGAAAGCCGAGCCTGATCGGATCGGTGAACGGAATGATCACCGGGCTCGTCGCGATCACACCGGGCGCCGGCTTCGTAAACGGCTGGGGAGCGATCGCGATCGGCGTGATCGCAAGCTCGATCGTGTACCTGGCGCTCAACTACCTGAGCCGGGTCGCGCCGTTCCGCAACGTCGACGACACGCTCGGCGTGGTGTACACGCACGGATTCGCGGGTTTGTCCGGTGGGCTCCTGACCGGGATCTTCGCCAACTCGGCGATGGCCAGCGCGTTCGGTGTGTCTGCGAGCGGGTTGATCTCCGGCGGCGGGTTCGACCTGCTCAAGTGGCAGCTGCTGACGGCAGCGTGGGTCATCGTGTACTGCGCGATCGGCACGTACGTCGTCCTGCGCCTCGTCGGCCTCTTCGTCCCCCTGCGGATGGACGAGAAGGACATGGAGGAGGGAGACCTGGCCGTCCACGGCCACGAGGTCTACCCCTCGGATGTCCCCTCGCTCGGATTCCCGTCCGGAGTCCCGGTGGCGCCCACGCCTCCGCCGACACCGGCCGAGGGCGCGGCGTAAGGCACCCCGTCGACGCGACACGGCGACCGCCCGCGCCTCAGGCGCCGGCGGTCGCCGTCAGGCGTCGGCGCCGACGTAGTGGCGCGCGGCCGTGCGGAGCACGTCGACCATCGTCGCCACGGCGGGCATCACGGCGGCCCCGCGGGGCGTCGCAGCCAGCACCCCGCGCACCGGTCCCCGGGGGTGGAGGGGCCGGATGACGACGTCATCGCGCACACTCGACAGGGCTAGCTGCGGGATCAGGGCCACCCCGACGCCCGCCGCGACCAGTCCCTGGACGGTCTGGAAGTCGTCGCTCTCGAACGACACCCGCGGCTCGAACCCTGCGGCGTGGCACGACCTGACCACGTAGCGCGCGTAGGGGGTCGAGGTCGAGGTCTGGACCCACGACTCCTCCCTCAGGTCCCGTAGCCGCAGCGTGTCCCTGCCGCTGAGCGCGTGGCCCTCGGGGAGGGCGACGCGCATCGGGTCCTCGAGCAGATCGAAGCGCCGCATGCCCGCCCCGAGCTTCTCGCTCACGCCGTGGAACTCGTAGACCAGCACCAGGTCGAACTCCCCCGCGCGCAGGCGCGGCACGATCTCCTCCGGCTCCCCCTCGGCGAGGCTCAGCTCGACGTCGGGATGCGAGGCGCGGAAGGTGGCGATCGCCAGCGGCATCAGCGTCGCGCCCGCGGTGGGAAAGGACGCCATCCGCAGGCGGCCGCCCCTGGCCCCGGCGATCGACGCCACGTCGGCCTCGGCCACTTCCAGCCGCGACAGGATCCCGTCCGCGTGATCGATCAGCGCCGCGCCGGCCACCGTCGGCCGAACCCGTCCCCGGTCGCGTTCGATCAACGGAACGCCCGTCTCGGCCTCGAGCCGGGCCACCGCCTGAGAGACCGCCGACTGGGTGTACGACAGAGCATCGGCGGCCGCGGAGAAGGAGCCGCGGGCGGCGACTTCCCGGAGCACCCTGAGACGCTGCACGTTCAGCATTAGTACTTCTAATGTACAAAATCATCAAGAGTACTTGCGCTGATAGCAGGGGTTTGCGACGATCACGGCGAACTTCGAGATCGGAATCCAAGCCTAGGAGGGCTCTACATGACTCCGAAGATCATCGTTTCCTACGATGACACCGATAACGACCGCGACGCGCTGACGCTCGGGCGCCTGCTGGCGGTCTCGGGCGCCGAGCTGTCGCTCGCATACGTCCGGCATCATCAGGCGGGCGAGCGAAGCCGCGAGGCCGTCGAGCAGAAGCAGGCCGAGGAGCTCCTCGGCCACGGCGCGCAGGCGATCGGCGCTCCGGACGCCCCGCGTCACGTGGTCGTCCACGCCTCGACCGGCGAGGGCCTGATCGAGCTGGCCGAGCGCGAGCACGCCCACGTGGTCGTATTCGGATCCGAGTACCGGACCGCTCCGGGGGCCGTGGTGCCGGGCACCTCGGCGCAGCGGATGCTCAGCGGCGGCTCCACCGCGGTCGCGGTGGCGCCGGCGGATCTCCGCTCGCGCGCCTCGGTGCGGGTGGCGAGGATCGGCATCATCAGCGATGGCGACGACGCCGCCGAGGACACCGCGCAGACGCTGTCCGGCGCCCTGGGCGCGAAGATCGTCGACCCCGACGAGGAGGCGGTCGACCTGCTCGTGGTCGGCTCGCGCGACGGCGCTCCCGAGGGGCGCCTCGAGCTGAGCGCGGCCGCCGAGTACGCGATCGAGACCGCGACCAGCCCGGTGCTGGCGGTCCCCCGCGGCGCCCCGGTGCTGTTCGCCGAGCCCGCCCTCTCAGCCTGAGCTAGAAGGACGAGTCTGAACGCGCCCCCGACTCCTTGGGGGCGTGTTCGCGCTCTATCCGGGCGCGGCGCCGACGTGCCGCAGGCGCTCGGCCAGCGCGTGCAGGGAGGCGGGCTGAGCGGGATCGATGCGGATCACGCCGAGATCCCGCAGGGCGGCCGGAGGAGGCTGTTCCCCGAGCTGGACGACGATCGCCCGGCCGCCGAGCGCTCCCAGGGCCAGCCCGGCCTCGAACAGCCAGGCAGGCGACGGCTCCTCGCGCTCGACCGCGAGGACGGCGGCAACGACGTCTCCAGAATCGAGGCGCGGCCCGGCGACCACCGTCGCCGCGGCCAGAATCCGCGCCCGCACCGCGGCCCAGTCGACGATCGGCGTCTCGAGCTTCCCCAGCAAGTCGAGCACCGCGCGCTGGGCCGAGGGGGTCTCGCCGAGCAGGGCGACGGTCGCCGCCTTCGTCGCGGCTCGGCTCAGAGCCTCGGCCGTCACATTCCGCCCCGAGCGCTCGGCGTGGTGCCAGCCCTGGCCGTGGGCAAGCTCGGGCGGCGCAATCTCGGGTCCCTCGAGGATCAGCAGCGTGCTGTCGCGGGGGTCCCACTCGCGGTCGCCGAGCTCCACGGGTTCGCCGCGGCGCCAGGGCCCGAGGATCGCGCGTCCAAGCTTCTCCTCGCTGAGGTTGAACGCCCAGGCCCGCCTGAATGAGTGACGGATCTCGATGTGGAACGGCATCGCAGGGATGCTACGTCGCGGCGGGTGGGCCAACCCCGTCGGCGGTTCTCGGGCGCGGCGCTGGATCGAGGCGGCCGGGCTTGTGGCTAGGCGGCGTTACGCCACCCGGCCAGCGCGCTGTCGGCCGCGAGGCGCCTCAGGGCCCTGGCCTCGAGCTTGCGAGCCCGCTCCTGCGTGACGCCGAGCTCCCTGGCCACCTCGCGGACCGAGGTCTCGGGCTCCGCGCCGGTCCCGAACCGAAGCTGGATCACGCGCCGCTCGTCCTCGGGGAGGGCGGCCAGCGCGGTGTCGACCGCGTCCTCCTGATGACGCTCGAGGATCTCGTCCTCCACGCTGGCGGCGCTCTCGGCACGCAGCTCGCCGAGGCTCGTGTCGCCCTCGCCCACCGGGGCGTCCAGGCTGGTGGTCACCCGGGTCAGATCCCGGATCGCCTTGACCTCGTCGAGCGGCAGCTTGGCCGCGGTGGCGATCTCCTCCTCGGAGGGCTCTCGATTGAGGCGCACGCTCAACTCGGCCTCGACGCGATTCACGATCCGCTCCCGTTGTGCGACGTGAGCGGGAATCCGAACCGGTCGGCCGGTGTTGTCGAGGCCGCGCTGGATCGCCTGCTTGATCCACAGGACCGCGTAGGTCGAGAACTTGTATCCGCGGCGCCAGTCGAACTTCTCGGCCGCGCGGATCAGTCCCAGCATCGCCTCCTGGACCAGGTCCTGGAGGGGAAGCCCATGACCCTGGTAGCGGCGGGCGAACTTGATCACCAGGCGCAGGTTGGAGTTGATCAGCCGCTCCTTGGCCTCCAGGTCCCCGCGCTCGATCCGCTGCGCGAGCTCGACCTCTTGGTCACGAGTCAGCAGCGGGTAGCGGCTCGCCTGGTTGAAGAGCAGCTGAAGGCCATCCGTGGTCTCTGCGGCGCGGTGGGCTTTGCCGCGGCGCTCGGCGCCGCCGACGGCAGTCGCTCCGGCGTCGTGCTGGCCACGTTGGCGGGAGGATTGGTTGCGCTGTCCGGCAGCGCCTCGCGTACGGGGCATCGTCTTCCTTCTGGTCTCGGTCGCTGTTGCTATACAAAGTATAGTAGCTTCAGTGCGCAAAGTAAAGGCTGGCGTGAGCCCGCTCGCGCGTCGTTACGCCTCCGCGTGGCCGTCCGCCACCGTTGCTCAGCGAGTCGTGAGCAGGAGGCGGTTTGCGGACGGGTCGGCGACCCTGATCCCGTCGTCGCTTCGCTCCGCCTCGATTCCGGCCTCCGAGAGCCGGCGCTCGATTCGATCGAGCTCCAGCGCCTCGTCGACCACCAGCTCGAACCGGTCCAGGCCGAGCGCCCCCGCCGGAGGGGGAGGGGCGCCCTGGCCCGCCCAGGTGTTGAGGCCGAGGTCGTGGTGGTAGCCGCCGCTGGAGACGAACAGCGCCCCCGGGTAGCCCCGCACCGTGACCTCGAGCCCGAGCAGCCCGCAGTAGAAGGCCTCCGCACGGTCGAGATCGGCCACGTTGAGGTGCAGGTGGCCGATTCGCGCCCCCGCCTCGACGCCGCCCGGGCCGGGATCGGTGCCGACCAGCTCGACGGCGACGTCGTTGAGGTCGAGCGGCAGGGTCGACATCTCGAGCTGCCCATCGGTGAAGGGCCAGTCCTCGCGGGGGCGATCGCGGTAGAGCTCGATCCCGTTGCCCTCCGGGTCGTTCAGGTAGAGCGCCTCGCTGACCAGGTGGTCCGAGGCCCCGGTCAAGGACCAGCCCGATCGCGCGACGCGGCTCAGGGCGCGCGCCAGCTCGAGCCTGCTCTCGAGCAGGATCGCCAGGTGGAAGAGGCCGGTGGTCCGGGGCGGGCGCCGGGGGCCGTCGGGGATGTCGATCAGCCCCACCAGGGTGGACCCGTCCGCGCCCAGCCGCAGAACCTCGGTGTCGCGGCCGATCGGGTGAAGGCCGATCGTCTCTTGATAGAAGGCCTGTACGCGCTCGAGGTCTGCGACGTTCAGGCTCACCGCGCCCGGCCTCATGGAGCTGTCTCGGCCTGGTCGTAGCGCGATTGGGCCACCTCGATCTCGTCGACGGACCAAGCTAACGGGCCGTGACCCGGCAGACCGCCAGGCCGCGCGGGGCCCCCCTGGCGCTCAATCGCTTCTTGCGGCCGAACGTGAAGCCGGCGGCGTCGAGCTGCTCGAGGGCAGGGTCGGACACCAGGACCTCACCTCCCTTGGCCGACTGGACCACCCGAGCCGCGATGTTCACATCCACCCCGAGGTAGTCGCGGCCCACCCTTCGAGGGCGCCCGACATGGACCCCCGCGCGAAGCCTCGGCCGATGTCCCCGGACGGTGATCTCCTCAACCCCGGCCTGCACCTGCAGGGCCGCGCCGACCGCGTTCCTCGCGGCGCGGAACACCGACATCGAGCCGTCGCCCAGCCGCTTGACGAGGCTTCCACTGTGAGCCGAGACCGCCTCGTCCTCGGCGCGGGCCACTTGGCGCAGCAGCTCGAGCGCCGCCTCATCGCCGGCCTCCAGCGCCCAGGTGGAGAACCCGACGATGTCGGTGAACAAGATCGCCACGTCCACCGTCCCCCGACCGCGGCCCTGCGCCTCCGAAAGCGCCTGCCAGGCCTGTAGGGCGCCCAGGCTCAATTCACGCATCGCGCTCGGGCGGTCCGGCTGCGCCTCGGACACCAGTCGGCCGATTCGATCGGGGGCGCCTTCACCGGTGGTGGATAGCGCGTCGCCATAGCGCTCGTCGCCCGGCAGCAGCTGCCGGATGAACTTGGCGGTCGCGACGAGCTGGGGCCTCGAATCGGTGCTTCGAACCCGCTCGCGGAGCCTCCCGGGCTTGTCAGGGGGCGGCGATTCCTCGGCGGTCGGATCGCGATCGGCGCTCACGGCGGGAATCGTCGCCCATTTCGGGGGCCGACGCGTGATGGTTCACTAGCCTGGGCTGTTCGATGAGCATCCCGGACGGCCTGCCCGACACCCGGACCAGCCTCCGCGGCCTCACCGCCGAGGGCCATGAGGCGTGGTTGATCCGGGGGATCGCGGGCAAGCTCTACCGCTGTCCCGGCTGCCACGACGAGATTCCGATCGGAACCGATCACGTCGTAGTCCACTACGTTCGCCGAGCGGGAGGCTCCGACCACCACCACTGGCATCGTCGCTGCGTCGCCGAGCTGCTCGCGCCGGAGCTTCACCGGGTCACCGGCGTGCCGGCGGCGGCGTCGAGCCGTGACCGCCTGGTGGAGCGGGGCCGACGGCCGGCGGGCCGGCGGCGGCCCCGGTGAACAGCGCGGCGATGGGCTCGGTCGACGTCAACGCGGCGCTGGGCAGGGTCGGGCTTCCGGCTCCGATCCGCGAGCTGGCGGCGCGCGACTGGGACGCGATCGTGGTCGGCGGCGGGCACAACGGGCTGACGGCCGCCGCCTACCTGGCGCGGGCCGGGCGCTCGGTGCTTGTGCTCGAGCGTCGCGAGCAGCTGGGTGGCGCGTGCACGCTCGAACAGCCCTTTCCAGATCAGCGCTACCTGATCAGCCCCTGCGCGTACGTCGTCGGCCTGCTCGACGAGGTCGTGGTCAGGGAGCTCGGGCTGGAGCGCCACGGCTACCAGGTGATTCCCGCCGACCCGGCGCTCTGGTGCCCGTTTGGAGACGGCTCGTCGTTTGCATCGTTCCTGGACCGCGACCGCACCGTCGAGCACCTGCGGCGAAACGGATTCTCCGAGGATGACGTTCGGGGCGTGCTCTCCTACCAGGAGGTCTTCGGCCGGATCAGACGGCTGTTGCGCGAGGGCCCGGCTGGAGATACGTGGAAGGGCGCCTCGCCGGATCGCGCCGAGATCGAGCGGATCCTGGGCGGGGACGAGGAGCTGATCTCGATCGTCTTCGAGGAGTCGATCGCCGAGACGCTGGATCGATACCTGGGCGACCAGCGCCTCAAGGATGCCCTCATGGGGCAGGGGGTGATCGGCACCAACGCCGGTCCCCGCGACCCGGGAACGGCGTCGATTCACCTCATGCATCACCAGGGGAACCTGCTGGGGCTCGGGCCGGCCTGGGGCTACGTTCGGGGTGGCATGGGCCGGATCTCGTTTTGGATCGCCCAGGCGGCGCTGGAGGCCGGTGCCACGATCGCCTGCGGGGTCGCGGTCGAACGGATCGCGCCCGGGGAGGGCGTCGAGACCGAGGCCGGCGAGTTGATTCGGGCGCCCCGGGTGATCTCCAACGCGGATCCCAGCCGGACGCTCGCGATGCTCGAGTCGGAGCGCGTCCCGGCGGGTTATCGGCAGCGGCTGGAGGGCTGGAAGCTCGCCTCGCCGGTCGTCAAGCTGAACGCCGCCCTGCGCGCACTGCCCGCCTTCACGGCCGCCGACGGCATCGAGCCGCACCGCGCGATGGTCACGATCACCCCGGGGCTCGACGCCTGCCAGGAGGCCTTTGAGGCGTGCCGGAGGGGGGAGCCCAGGATCGGGTTCGCCGAGCTCTACTTCCAGACCGCCTACGACCCCTCCGTGGCGCCACCGGGGAAGCACGTGATGAGCGTCTTCGCCCAGTACGCGCCGTACGGGCTCTCCGACGGCGATTGGGACTCTCGCCGAGATCAGATCGGCGCGTTGATCCTCGATGCGATCGCCGTCCATGCCCCCGACATCCACGATTGCGTCGAGCACGTCCAGGTCCTCGGCCCGCCGGACATCGAGCGGCAGATCGGGCTCACCGGGGGTCACATCTTCCAGGGCGAGGCGTTGCCGGACCAGATGTGGGATCGTCGGCTCGCCCCCCGGACCCCGGTGGACGGCCTCTACCTGTGTGGCGCCGCCACCCACCCGGGCGGATCGGTGATCGCGCTCAACGGCCGCAACGCGGCGCACGCCGTGCTCGAGGACATGGCCGCCGGCGAGGGCCCGACCGCCTGAGTCCGAGAGCCTCTAGGGCCGGAATCGGATCCCGCGGCTAGAGGTCGAGCCAGGCGCCGGTCGGCCCGAGGTTGATCACCCGCGTCGAGCCGATCCTCGATTCCTGACCCCACTGCTCGTGGATGTGCCCGCAGAGCGCCAGACGTGGTCGCTTGGCCTCGATCGCGCCCAGGATCGACTCGCTGCCCAGGTGCTCGCCTCGGCTCAGGTCGACGTGGCCGTGGGGGGGCGAGTGGACTACGAGCACACAATCCTCGGGGCACGGCTCGAGCATCCGGGCCGCCTCCTGCTCGGTGAGGTCGAAGCTCCACTCCCATGGGGTGACGGGCACGCCGGCACCGAGGCCGAAGAAGGCGACGCCGTCGATCTGCGCGCCCTCGCCGTGCAGCACGGTGGCTGAGTCCCAGCCCTGGCACGCTTCCCGGAGGGCCTCCTCGGTCTCGTTGTTGCCGGGGACGAGGACGACGGGCCGCTCGATCCCCCGCAGAGCCTCGACCGTGTCCTCGAGCCCCGCGTGCACGGAGGCGAAGTCGCCGACCCCGATCACGACGTCCGCGGCGGTGCTGCGCTCGACCAATTCCTCTGCCTGGCGCAGATCCGTGTGGAGGTCGCTGAACGCGAGCAGCTTCACGCCGGCGAGCGTACCCGGATCCCCGCGTCACCCCTGGGCGTCCGGATGAGCGAAGTCTTGCGTGTGTGACCGCCGTGACACATGGTCATTCTCTGTAGAAGTGGTTGGGCGTAGGATCGGTCCATGCTTGGGGAACGCATCGACGGAATCGTCGGGCATTTGCGGGGGAGGCCGAAGCTTCAGCTGGGAGAGAGCTACTGCCCCGATTGCAGGGGAACGTGCCGCACCTATTGGTCCTATCCACCACTCGGGCTTCGGTGCCAGCGCTGCGGCGGCGCCGGGAAGATCGCCGCTAAGAAATAGGAACGGCTCCATGGTCGGGACGTGGACGTTCAAGATCTGGAGCAATGGCGAGGACGACCAGCGGGCGGCGGGGATCATCGAGGCGTTGCGCGAAAAGCTCAAGGTCGAGGATGCCGGGGGCTTAGCCTGGCGGGTCGAGTGCTACCCGTTCGAGGATCAGGCTGCGGCGGCGGGCGCACTTCACGGCGAGTTGAAAGCAGTCGATGACCGGTGGTTCGAAGTGCTCGGAGTTGGATGGGCTGAGGATTGAGCGAGCGGGCCATCGCCTGTCCCGAGTCCTAGTCGCCCATCACTTCGCGGCCTGCGGGCGAAACACGCGCCGAGTGACAGGCCGGCAAACATGGCGGCGGCTCGGGGTGACCGCCCCGAGCCGCCTTCAGGAGAACAGCAAGCGCAGCCAAGTCCAGGGCGCGCGTGGCTGATCCTTTCAAGGGGGTCGGATACGTCTGAGCCGATTGAGATGATCGGTACGACCTCCGGGGCCAATCTCGTCCTGTGACCGCAGGCAGCCCGGAGAGAACAGGAGAACAGTTCAGATGGCCGACTTTTCTGAAGAGACGAAGGCCGAAGCACTCAAGCGCGCTGGCAATCAGTGCGAATGCATGCGGAGCAGCCATAGCAACCACGTCTTGCGCTGCACTAGCACTGGTCCCTTCGAGTTCCACCACAAGACCGCAGAGGCAATCGGCGGCAGCAACTCGCTGTCTAATTGCGAGGTGCTGTGCAAGTCCTGCCATAAGCAGATCCCCACTCCCTAACGGCAGACGCTAGATCGCTAACGCGGGTCGGCGGGCAGGAGATCGTGAGAAGCGGACCACGGTTTCCTGCCCGCCATTCCACTTCCAAGCAAAAGGGCGCTGACTCGCCAAGGCCAGTCGCAAGATCGGCGGCGAAGGATGCTGCGCCGCCGTTCTCGCCCCGACAGGAGAACATCACGTAAGCGCCGAGCGCCATAGCGCTCTGATCGTTCTCGCAACTGGCAGCCGTCCAAACGTTCTCGAACTCGTTTAGGGCTTCGACCATCGGCACGATCCCCTCATCGACCCAAGCGTTGACCTTGACTGGAACTTCGCGATGCATCAGCCACCTCAATGTCAATCGACTTGACAACAGCCGACTTGTCAAGTATATTGACACTACGCAATGCCCCCAGCCAACCGACACAAGCCGAAGCGAGCCGCGTCGTCGGACTCCGACTACTCGATCACCGAGTTCATGCAGGAGTTCCCGGACGACGCAGCGTGCCTTGAGCACCTGTGGCGCTCGCGCTACTCAGAGGATGGGGAGCACGCGGAGTGCCCCAAGTGCGAGCAGGCCCGGCGCTTCAAGCGCTACAAGACGAAGCAAGGGCGCCAATCTTGGACCTGCACCGGCTGCGGGCATCACGTCCACCCGACAGCCGGAACGATCTTCCATAAGTCGTCTACCTCCCTGCATCTGTGGTTCCGCGCCATGTACCTGATGACGAGCACCCGATGCGGGATTTCCGCCAAGCAGCTCGAACGCGAGCTTGGGGTTAACTATCGGACCGCCTGGCGCATGATGAACAAGATTCGGAACGAGCTGATGAAGGACGACGAGGGCGAGCAGCTAGCCGGAGACGTTGAGATTGACGAGACCTCATGGGGCGGCAAGCCTCGGAACAAGCTCCCCGACAAGAAGGCGGCTGCCAAGTTCCGCGAAGCGAAGCCGACGATCCTCGGAATGGTCGAGCGCGGCGGGAAGGTTCGCCTGCGCGTCATCCCGTCGCGTCGGGGGCCGGCGCTTAGTAGAGAAGTACGGGCGAACGTCAATCCCTCAGCGATCATCTTCACGGACGACTGGCAGGCCTACAAGCCGCTCAGGGGCGAGTTCCTAGACCACCGGATCATCAACCACTCGGCAGGCGTCTACGTTGAAGGCGACGTGTACACGAACTCGATTGAGGGGTTCTTCGGGAACCTCAAGACCGGGATGCGCGGCGCCTATAAGAAGGTCTCGCAGGAGTGGCTTCAGTCCTACCTTGACGAGTATGCCTGGCGCCATAACGAGCGCCATGGGACGCGGGCGATGTTCGCTTCGCTGCTCGACCGGGCCGTGCAATGACCGACGCTGCCGCCGCGATCAAGGGCATCCGCCAAGCCGCGCGCCGCCGCGCGCGAGGCAACGCAATCCGCCGCGAGGCTACGGACGATCTGCGGCGCTACTGCCACGAGGCTCAGGCGGCGGGAGTCTCGATCAGTCAGATCGCTCGGGAGGCTGGGCTCTCCCGCCAGGGCGTTTACGACCTACTGGCGGAGCGACCTTCGCCAAAGCAGCGTCGAACTCGCCCCTAGTCGGGACTGGAATCTCAACCGGGCCGCCCTTCTTGGGCTCGGTCTTCTGAGTCTTGTCGCGCTTCGGCATTTCCTCTAGGTGGCGGCCGGTTCCGTCCGCGCTTCAGCCGAGGATTCGGAGTCGGGCCTAGCCCGGTCCTTCCTCGACGCAATCAATCACAACCAGGCGGGGAAGTCCGGGGCACCTGACTCGGGTTGCCTTTCAGCTCCCTAACCCGACCAGGCGCGACGACGTAGCAACTCGTCCTAGGCCCTTCTCCTTTGATGGAAGTTTTCCTGTCGGGAACCCACAGGCGACCAGCGTTCGACTAGCCACCTTCGCAGGGTATCGCGCCGGGTGGCGGGAGGGGCGCAAAAGCCGTTCTTGAGCGATTGCTCACGCATCCCCGAAAATGCACCCCCCCGCCCATCCCCCAAATGGGCTGCAAATGAGGTCTTTCTAGGCGGCGGGCTTATACAGCGATTGACCATGTGTGACCGCCGTCACACACAAACAGCTGTTCGATTGCCACCCTGCCGCCGCTTACCCCTCGGGCGCGCGCCGCGGATCGGCGCGCTCTTACAGACCGCCCAGGGAAGACGGACGCCCGGCATACCGGAGCGCTGACCGAAGGCCGCAGTGCGTGCCTTTGCGTGCGCGCGCCGCCATGCGCTGAGCGCGGTCGGGCCAATCGAACTGGAGGTGGTTCATTCCGTGTCCGTCACGAAACGACAGTTGATCGCCGCCACGGGCGCAGTCGGCCTGGCGCTGAGCCTGGGCGGGCAGGCAGCGGGCTCTCCCGCCCACGCCCCCGCCAAGCGAGGGGCCGCGGCGCGCCCCGACCATCGTCCGGCGCTGGCCGTTCTCAACCGGCCCACCAAGCGCTTTCACCTGGCGGTCGAGATCGCCCGCCGCGAGGCGAGGAAGGACCGGGCCGCGCGAGCCTCGGGCGATTCGGCCGCCTCGGCGGGGAACATCCCCTCTCCGGAGTCGGTCGGCGTCTCCGCGGCGACACTCGAGTCGATCGCGGCCTGCGAGTCGGGCGGCGATCCATCGATCGTCTCCGCGGACGGGACCTACCGCGGCAAGTACCAGTTCGACCAGGGGACCTGGGCCTCGGTCGGCGGATCCGGTGACCCCGCGGCCGCCTCGGAGGCTGAGCAGGACTATCGAGCCGCGCTGCTGTACAGCCGCGGCGGTTCGAGCCCCTGGCCGATCTGCGGATCGTGACTGGAAGCCCCGGCCCAGCGCCGGGGCTTCTCGTTTGAGCCCGCCCTGCCGATGGTTAGCGGGTGAACGTCAGCGAGTACGCGCTCGTCCGGGGGGGTCGCCGCACGCGCGCCACGCTGGCGCGCTGGAATTGCCACCCGGCGCCGGTCCTGCGGAGCTGGATCGCGGGCGCGGCGGCGGTGGCGGTGGTGCTCCTGGCGGTGGTCTGGCTGATCTCGTCCGTGGCCCGGCCGGACCTGACGCCGATCGCGATACCCGGGATCACCGACCCGCCGCGGGCGCTCGACGTGCTGCGGATCCTGTACCGCAACTCCCTGGTCCTCGGGCTGCACGCCTTCGCATGCATCGCCGGGTTCATCGCCGGCAGCTCGCTGCCGCTCTCCGCCGAGCGGCGCAGCGGCCTCTCGCGCTGGATCCACGAGAAGGCGAGGCCGGTCGCGTTCGGGTGGGTGATCGCGGTGACCTGCTTCTCACTCGGAACGCAGGCCTACGCGCTCGGCGCAACCGGGGCGACGCTTGCCTACCAGCTCCACATCTCGACCGCCGCGCTGATGCTCACCGTGCTCCCGCACGCGATCCCGGAGCTGACCGCCCTCTTCCTGCCGCTGGCCGCCTGGACGATCGCCAGCCGGCGCAGCGAGTGGGACGACCTGCTGGCCGCCACCCTGGTCACCGTGGCGATCGCAGTCCCGACCCTGGTCTGCGCGGCTCTCTGGGAGACCTACGTCTGGCCGCAGCTGCTCGACGGCCTCTCGCCGGTCGCCTAGTCGCGGTCAGGCGGCCTCGCCGTCCTCCTCGGAGCTGGCGGCGTCCGGGCCGAGCAGCGCCCGGCGAAAGACCTGTTGCTCGTCCTCGAACAGGAAGCCCCACAGGTGCCGGCGCTCCAACAATGTGCGTCGCTTGGTCTCGAGCACGGCCCGGCGCGGCAGGGCGGCGACGCGCTGTCCGAGCTCGAGCCCGCGGGCGACGACCTCGCCGGTCACGACCTCGCGGACGATGCCAAGCTTCAGGGCCTCCTCCGCCTTGACGAGGCGACCGGTGAGGCAGAGCTCCTGCGCGATCGTGGCCGGCAGCACAGCTCGCGCGGCCGCATAGCTCGGAGGGATGCCCCGCGGCAGCTCCGGATAGCCGAAGACGGCCGAGGGCGCGGCGATTCGCAGATCGCAGAGCAGCGCCAGCGCGAACCCGCCGGCGATCGCCGGGCCGTTCACCGCGGCGACGATCGGACGCCGGCAGTTGCCGACCGACTCGAAGGCGAGGGTGCTCGTCTCGACCAGTTGCCTGCGGTGCTCGAGATCGCCGCCGAACTGGGCAGTGTCCATCCCCGAGCAGAAGGCCGGACCCGCCCCGGTCAGCACGATGCACCCGATGCCCCGGTCGTCCGACAGGGTTCCGAACGCGTCGGCGAGCTCTTGGCGCAGCTCGATCGAGAGCGCGTTTCGCTTCTCCGGGCGCCGCAGCGTGACGAGGGCAACCTCGTCGTGGCGCTCGATCGACAGCAAGCCGGCCAACGGTCCCACTCTATCCGGGACCACCAACCGGTCGGGCGCCCACCGGCGCTGCCGAGCCTGAGAGACTGAGCGCGTGAACGCCGAGGGAGCCGAGAGCGCCACCGGCCCAGGCGAACGAGGGGTCACCCCCGAAGCGGCGATCGAGCCGGCCCGCGTCCGTGTGCCGACCCGCGGCAATCGCCGGCTGGAGACGCTCCTGGACGGGGTCAACGCGGACCTCGAGCTGCGGACCTGGTGGCATATGGCCCAGGTGGCCTCGGAGCGGCTCGGGATGTCGGACCACTCCTGGGTCCACGTCCAGATCGTGCTCAACATCGCGCTCCGCCTGTTGCGTCTGCTCGCCCGGGCCGGGATCGAGCCGGTGATGGTCACCGACCATGCGATGGGGAGGCGCGACGCCGAGGTCGTGGTGGCGGCGGGCGCGCTCCTTCACGACGTCGGCATGTCGATCCACCGGGCCGACCACGAGGCCTACAGCCTCTTCCTCGCCGAGCGCAAGCTCAGGGAGCTCCTCGAGGACGCCTACCCCGAGCCCGAGCGCACGGTGATCGTTTCCGAGGCGCTGCACGCGATCATCGGTCACCGGCGCCGCGGCGAGCCGTACACGCTCGAGGCGGGGGTCGTCCGGGTCGCCGATGCGCTCGACATGGCGCAGGGGCGCTCCCGGGTACCGGTCGAGGCGGGGCGGGTCGGGATCCACTCCCTGTCAGCCGCGGCCATCGACGAGATCACGATCGACGCCGGCGAGGAGCTCGCCGTCCGGGTGGACGTGAAGATGAACAACTCGGCTGGGATCTTCCAGGTCGACGACCTGCTGGCGACCAAGATCCGGGGCACCCCGCTGGAGGGGCACGTCGAGGTCGTCGCGACGATCGAGGGCGAGACCGAGAAGCGGCTGCTGACCGAGTTCAGGCTGCCGGGAGCCTAGGCTCCCGGCTCCGGCTTCCGCGCCCGGACGATCGCCGAGCCGGCTTGCTTGTGGACCCGGTGGGTCTCGCGGATCTCGATCCCTTCGAACCCCGCGGCGGCGAGCTGACGCCGGAACTCGTCCGCGGTCAGCGCTCCGGCGACGCAGCCGGTCCACTGCCGCATGTCGCGGCGGGTCGCATCGTCCATGTCCGGGTCGGCGACCACGTCGGTGACGGCGAACCGGCCGCCCGGCTTCAGCACCCGCGCCGCCTCGCGAAGGACACGGGCCTTGTCGCCCGACAGGTTGATGACGCAGTTGGAGATGATCGCGTCGACCGACTCGTCCGCGAGCGGGACCGCCTCGATCTCCCCCTTCAGGAACTCGGCGTTCTCGATCCCGGCCTGCCGCTGGTTGTGGCGGGCGAGCTCCAGCATCTCGTCGGTCATGTCCAGGCCGTAGGCCCTGCCGCCCGGCCCGACGCGCCGGGCCGACAGCAGAACGTCGATCCCCCCGCCGGAGCCCAGGTCGAGGACGACCTCACCCTCGTGGAGGTCGGCGACCGCGGTGGGGTTTCCGCAGCCGAGCGAGGCGAGCTTCGCCGCGTCGGGCAGGGAGTCGCGCTCGGTGCGCGAGTAGAGCTCGGCGCCGAAGGCCTCCCCGTCGAGCTCCGCGGCCTCGCTGGCGCCGCAGCCGCACGATGACTCGGCGGAGCCGCAGCACCCGGCGGAGCCCGCACCCGCGTCCCGCGCCGCCTCCGCGTAGCGCTCACGGACGGCCTCGCGGATGCTCTCGCTCTCGGTTGGACTCATCGTTCCTCCTTGTGTGCGGTCACGATCTCGGTCGGAAAGAGCATCTGCGAGAGGTACTCGCGCGAGACGTCGGCGAAGCCGAGCTCCCCCAGCACCGGCGCCGCGAGAACGCCGCGACAATTGGCGGTGACCACGAACCCGCGGGCATAGGCCCAATCCCAGATCCGCTGGCGGCGGCGCTCGCCCTTGGTCATGTTCGAGAGCACGAGTCTGCCGCCGGGCCGCAGGACTCGCTTGAACTCCGCCAGGGCGCGTGGGATGTCATCGCGCCGAAGCAGATCGAGCATGTAGGCGTTGACGAGCAGGTCGAAGCTCTCGTCCGCAAACGGCAGTTCCAGGGCGCTGGCCTTGAGGAGCTCGACAGAAGGCGCGGTCTCTTCCACCCGCCGCCGCGCCTGGGCGAGCATGCCGTCGGAGATCTCGACGCCCACGTTGCGCCCGCCCCGGTTCGCGTGCGCCAGGCGGACGAGCTGGACGCCAGTTCCGACCGCCACCTCGAGAAGCTGCTCGCCCGGGTGCACGTCCGCGAGCTCGAGCACCCGTCGCCGGGCCTTCGACTCGGTGACTCGCGCCCAGGCCTCGTACACCGGCGCGAGCCGCGAATATGTGCCAGGCACGCGCTCGGGCGGGTCCTTGGCCTCGAGGATCTCCTCGCGCCAGTCCCGGCGAGGCTCGGCTAGCTCGACAGCCACGCGGAGAGCTCCTTCACGGCGTCGGGGTTGACGTAGTAGTAGGCCCAGAGGCCGCGGCGCTCGGAGCCGACGATCCCGGCCTCCCGCAGCACCTTCAGGTGATGGGAGACCGTTGGCTGGGAGAGGTCGAACAGCGGCACCAGCTCGCAGACGCACACCTTCCCGGCGTGCTTGCGGAGCACGTCGACGAGCTGGAGGCGAATCGGGTCGCCCAGGGCCTTGGCGACCCGTGCCAGCCGCTCGGCCTCGAGCCGCTCGACATCGGGGTAGACGACCGGCTCGCAGCAGGGCTCCCCGGCGGGACGCTTGTGCTTTGGGGCGAGCTCCAGATCGACAGCCATCTATATACGTATATCAATTGAACAGATAGATGTCAATGGAATACTCTGGGGCCTGAACAAAGAACCGAGGAGAACGAGATGGAGCCGCGGATGAAGGCCCACTGGCGCTGGTGCAGACGGGGGGCGGGTTGACCAAGGAGGTGCCCGAGGTCCTGTTCGTCTGCGTCCACAACGCGGGGCGCAGTCAGATGGCCGCCGGGCTGCTCGACAAGCTCGCCGATCGACGCGTGCACATCCGTACGGCTGGCTCGCACCCGGCCGATCAGATCAACCCAGCCGTCGTCGAGGCCATGGCGGAGGTCGACGTCGACCTCTCGAAGGAGTTCCCGAAGCCGCTCACCGACGAGGTGGTGCGGGCCGCGGACGTGGTGATCACGATGGGATGTGGCGACGCCTGCCCGATCTACCCGGGCAAGCGCTACAACGACTGGGAGCTCAAGGACCCGGCGGGGAAGGACCTGGATACGGTCCGCCGGATCCGCGATCAGATCGCGGATCGGGTCAGGAACCTGCTCGACGAGCTCGACGCGGATGCCTCAGGCCCCGGATCGCCCTGACCTGGGGAGGCGGGCGCTGGCGGAGGCGCTCGCCGCGTTCACCCTCGTCTTCGCCGGCTGCGGCGCAATCGTCGCCAGCGCCCAGTACGCGGGCTCGTTGGGCAACGTGGGCATTGCCTTGGTCTTCGGCCTGGTGATCATGGTGATGATCTACGCGACCGGTCACCTGTCGGGGGCGCACATCAACCCGGCCGTGACCGTGGCGTTCACGCTCTCCCGCCATTTCCCGCCCCGCGAGGCGCTCGCCTACATCGCGGCGCAGTGCGGGGGGGCGATCGCGGCCGCCCTGGTGCTGCTGGCGGTGTGGCCCGGACAGCCCGCCCAGCTCGGCGCCACGACCCCAACCGTAGGTGTCGGCAGCGCGCTCCTCTACGAGGCGGTGCTGAGCGCATTCCTTATGTTCGTGGTGATGGCCGTGGCCACCGACACCCGTGCCGTTGGGGCTGCCGCGGCGATCGCGATCGGCGGCACGATCGGCCTCGACGCGCTGTTCGGAGGCCCGGTCACCGGGGCGTCGATGAACCCGGCGCGCTCGCTCGGCCCGGCGCTGGTCGCCTGGGAATGGCGCGACTTCTGGGTCTATGTCGTCGGCCCGGTCGCGGGGACGGCGCTCGGCGGGTTCACCTACCAGCTGGTGCGGGGCGGACGAGGGGATGCGCCGGGGCTCGGGCCGCTTCCCGACGACGGCTAGCTAGACGCCAGCCCCCTCGGCCCCGCGGCCCTCGCCGGCCGCGAAGCGCGTCGCGCCGCGGGCCCCCGTCTCGATCGAGGCGCGACCGAGCTCGGCCTCGAGCTCCAGGCCGTCGGCGAGCGACAGCCCGGACCCCTGGATCGTCGCCCGGCGATCGGAGAGCATCGTCGTCTGCGGGAACCCGGCCAGGCCCTCGGCTACCTCGAGCGCTCGCTCCAGGTGCCGGCCCTCCGGAACGACCTCGTTGACGAGCCCCCAGGCGAGCGCCTCCTCCGCCTCGACGACCCGGCCCGTCAGGGTCATCTCCAGCGCCCTGCCCATGCCCACGACTAGCGGCAGGCGCTGGGTGCCGCCGTCGATCAGCGGGACCCCGAAGCGCCGCTCCGTGAACCCGAGCCGCGCCGACTCCGTCGCGATTCGCAGATCGCACCACAACGCCAACTCGAGCCCTCCCGCCAGGCACCAGCCGGAGATCGCCGCGACGGTCGGCTTCGAGGGGGTGAGCCGCGTGAACCCCATTGGCCCCCCGGGGGCCCCGGCCGCCGCGTCGATCGCCTCCGCGGTCAGCTCGGGAGCGGCCTCCGCCAGCGCCTTCAGATCGGCGCCGGCGCAGAAGGCCTCCTCGCCGCGCCCGGTCAGCACCAGCACCCGCGCATCCTCGTCGGCCTCGAACCGCTGGAACCCGTCGAGCAGCAGTCCGGCGGTCTCGGCGTCGACCGCGTTGCGCCGCTCCGGCCGGTCGATGGTCAGCAGCGAAGCCGCCCCGGCACGCTCGTACTGCACCTTGGCCATGCCGGGCCTAGGTGGGAGGGCGGAGGCGCTCCAGCTCCCTGCGGAGGCGCTCCTTGCGGCTCTCGAGCCGGATCTGGATCAGCGACAGGGCGATGACCAGCACCGTGAAGAAGATCATCAGCCCGAAGCCCCAGTAGGTGACGACCTTGTCGTCGGTGCGGCCCCAGAGGCCTACCCCGTCCGCCGCGAGCGCCGGCGACGCCACTGCCGCGAAGGCGACCAGCGAGACGCCCACGAAGAGGAGCGATCGGATCCCACGCCGCACGCGGGTGACTCTACTAGCGCTCGCGCCCCTTGCGCCCCATCGTCTTTACGAGGGACTTAGCTGATCGTCTAAATTGCGCGCCGATGACCAAGAACCGCAAGCTGATCCCCTGGGCGATCGCCGCGGGCGTTGTCTTGATCGTGATCGCGATTATCTATTGGGCCGAGCCTGCCGGATCGCTGCCGTCCTTCTTCCCGGGCCACGACGCGGGATCGAGTCACCACCACTTCAAGCACGGAATCTTGGCCTTCATCCTGGGAGTTGGCTGCTTCATCTTCGCCTGGTTCCAGACCGGCCCCTCATCGCGCGCCCCGGCCGGTAGCTAGCGGCCCGTGCACCCCATCTCCTACCTCCAGGGGGCGATCCTCGGCGCGCTGCAGGGGATCGCGGAGCCGTTTCCGATCTCGAGCCTGGGGCACGGCGTCGTTTATCCCCGCCTGCTCGGCTGGAACATCCACCAAAACGACGACTACTTCCTCGCCTTCCTGGTCGCCACCCACGTCGCCACCGCCGCGGTGCTCCTGTTCATGTTTCTCGATGATTGGAAGCGGATTGTGCGGGGGCTGGGCCGTTCGTTGCAGGCTCGCGAGATCGCGCCGGACGACTCGGACGCCCGCCTCGGCTGGCTCCTGGTCGTCGGCACGATCCCGGCGGGCACGATCGGCCTCCTGCTGGAGCATCCGCTGCGCAGCCTGTTCGCCTCCTCGGCCTCGGCGGCGGCGTTCCTGATCGTCAACGGCGTCCTGCTGCTCGCCTTCGAGCGCCTGCGCCGCCGGCCGCCCCGACCGGGCGACTATCTCGGCGACTCCGACGCCCGGATTGCGAAGCTCACCTGGCGCCAGGCGTTCGGGGTCGGCACCGCGCAGGCCGCGGCGCTCATCCCCGGCATCTCCCGCTCCGGGATCACCATGGGCAGCGGGCTTCTGTTCGGGCTCTCGAACGAGGACGCGGCCCGCTATTCCTTTCTGCTCGCCACCCCGATCATCGGCGCCGCGGGCGTGCTGAAGATCCCGGACCTCCTGGGCTCGGCCGGCAACGGCGTCCGAGGCCCGGCGCTCCTCGGCGCCCTCTGCGCGGCGCTGACCACCTACGTCGCCGTCAAGTTCCTGCTCAGGTTCTTTCAGACCAACACCCTGACGCCGCTCGGCATCTACTGCATCGCGTTCGGCGTCTTCTGCACCCTGGTCTTCGCGCTGTAGAGCTGGCGGCCCGGCCGCGCTCGGGGCGCGGCCGGGCCGGGAAGAGAAGGCGCGCGACCCGGGGCAGGGAAGTAGGTCGCGCGCCGCACGAGAGAGGACTTCTCGCTGCTGTGGCAGTCTCGTCTGACGGGCCTGCGGACGGGTGAACATTCCGAGAACCCGGGTGTAAAAGTTCTGTGAACGGGTGGTGGTGGCGACCGCGTCCCGACTACCATGGTGGCGGCTCAGACGAGCGAGGCGGGGCCGGTGCGACCGGTCCCGGCCTCGCGGCCAATCATGACGAGCCCCGAGACGGCGACACTTCGAGTAGCGATCATCGACGACGACTCGGGGTTCGTCCACGTCCTCGCCAAGCGTCTGGACAGCGCCGGCTGCCAGCACCGAACCCTCTCCGGCCCGGTGCCGGCGGAGGAGCTGGCGGCGATGAAGCTGAACGCGCTGGTGGTCGACCCGGTGCTGCTGGGCCCGCTCGGCTGGGACTTCATCGAGCGGGTCTGCGGAATGCTCCCCGACATCGGGGTGATCGTCTGCACCCAGGGCGCGACCGTCGCCCAGAGGGTCCGAGGGCTTCGCCTCGGGGCCGACGACTGGGTGGCCAAGCCCTGCCATCCGGATGAGGTGATGGCGCGGATCGAGGCGGTGGTTCGCCGCCACCGCCGTGGCCGCACGCGCGCGGACACCGGGCCGCTCGTGGCCGGCGAGCTCGAGGTTCGGCCCGACCGGTTCCAGGCCTACGTGGGAGGCGAGAGCCTCGAGCTGACGAGGCGCGAGTTCGAGCTGCTCCAAGCTCTCGCTGACCACGGGGGCAAGGTGCTGGAGCGCGACGAGATATATCAGCGCGTCTGGGGCTACGCGATGATCCACGGCGATCGCTCCGTGGACGTGTTCGTGCGCAAGCTGCGCTCCAAGCTCCAGAAGCGCTCTCCCGCATGGGAGTACATCCACACCCACTTCGGGATCGGCTACCGGTTTGACGCGAAGCCGGTCGAGGCCACGGGGGACGCGCCGGTCGCAGAGGGGTCGTTGGGGCCGTCGGCTGACGGCGAATCGGCCGACGCATCGGAGCTGGACGCCGCAAGCGCCGCCGGCCGCTAGGCGAGGGGGCCGCACGTCGCGGCTTGCTCGCAGGCTGGTCGGGAGCGATGGGCGAGGCCGTTGACCGAAGCTCGTTCACAGGCTCTTCACAACTGGGCCACAACTCGGTAACAGGGCCGGGCACCGGCACTGGGAGGCTCCGAGCGAAAGGTCTCGACGAACTCACGAAGGAGCCTTCTTGATCTCACGCAAGTCCGTACTTGCCATCTTTGCCTGCGGTCTGATCGCGGTGGGCGTCGCCGCCTGCGGCTCGAGCTCCAGCAGCTCGACGTCTAGTTCCTCGGGTGGTCCGATCACCGGCGCGGGCAGCACGTTCATCGCCCCACTGATGTCGAAGTGGCAGTCCGACTACGCGTCGAGGACTGGCGACACCGTCACCTACGGGGCGGTCGGCTCGGGCGCGGGGATCGAGCAGATCACCGCTCGCACGGTCGACTTCGGCGCCAGCGACGCGCCGATGACATCTGACCAGCTGAGCGCCTGCAAGGGCTGCATCCAGGTCCCCTGGTCCCTCGGCGCGGTCGTGCCCGCCTACAACCTGAGCGGCGCGCCCAACAACCTCAAGCTCACAGGACAGGTTCTGGCCGAAATCTACCTGGGCAACGTCACGGCCTGGAACGACCCGGCGATCGCGAAGCTCAACCCGGGCGTCAGCCTTCCGTCGACCAAGATCACGCCTGTCTACCGCACCGACGGCTCCGGTGACACCTACGCGTTCACCGACTACCTCTCCCATGTGAGCCCGGAGTTCGACTCGACGGTCGGGACCGCCACCGAGGTCAAGTTCCCAATCGGCGTCGGCGGCAACGGCAGCGACGGCGTCGCCGCCTCGGTCTCGAAGACCGACGGCGCGATTGGCTACCTGACGATCGCCTACGTGAACTCGAACGGATTCAACTACGCGCTGCTCCAGAACGCCGCGGGCAACTACCCGAAGGCCACCATCCCGGCGATCAACGCCGCGGCGGCGACGGCCAAGTCGGTGCCGCCCAGCGGGGTTTCGATCGTCGATCCGCCCGCCTCCGCGAAGAACGCCTGGCCAGACTCGACCTTCACCTACGTGATCGTCCCGACGAGCACCGACAAGGCCGACGCGCTGAAGAAGTTCATCACCTACGCGCTCGGCGCCGGGCAGTCGTTCGCGGAAGGGCTGGGGTACGGAACGCTGCCAAAGCAGGTGGTCTCCGACAGCAAGGCCGCGCTTAACAAGGTTGACTCGTCCTGAGCCAGTGACCACCGAGAGCGCCGCTGCCTCCCTAGGCCCCGCCCTCAGCGGCCGGCGGCGCGGGATCCTCGATCGATTCGGCGACAGGGGCCTTTACCTGATCACCCTGGCCGCGGCGATCGGTTCCGTGGTGATCCTCGGTGGCCTCACCTATAAGGTCATCGACGAGGCGTCGAGCGCAATCTCGAGCTACGGGCTCGGCTTCCTGACCACCTCGAACTGGGATCCCGTCCACGAGCAATTCGGTGCCGCGCAACTCCTCTACGGCACGGCGGTGAGCTCGTTCGGGGCGCTCCTGCTCGCCACCCCGCTGTCGATCGCGATCGCCCTCTTCCTCACCGAGCTCGCCCCCCGCGGCACCCGTACCCCGATCGCCACCCTGGTGGAGCTGCTGGCGGGGATCCCGAGCGTGATCCTGGGCCTCTGGGGGATTCTGGTGCTCGGCCCGGCCATGCAGTCGACGATCGAGCCCGCTCTCCACTCGGCGCTCGGCTGGATCCCGGTGATCGGCTCTCTGTTCGGCGGCGAGTACGGGATCGTCGGCCTGTTCCCCGCGATCGTGATCCTGACGATCATGACCGTGCCGATCGTCTCCAGCCTGACGCGGGAGATCTTCACCACGGTCCCGCCGACTGCCAAGGAGGGAGCGCTCGCGCTCGGCGGAACTCGCTGGGAGATGATCAAGACTGTGGTGCTGCCCTACTCGCGCCCCGGCATCGTCGCCGCGGTCATGCTCGGCCTCGGGCGCGCGGTGGGCGAGGCGATCGCCGTCTCACAGGTGATCGGCGGGGCGCCTGGTATCCACGCCAACCTGTTCTTGCCCGCTCAGTCCGCCGCTGGCCAGATCGCCGCCCAGTACCTCGGAGCGACCGGTCCAGCGACCGCGGCGCTGGCCTACCTCGCCGTGATCCTGCTGTTGCTGTCGGTTGTTTTCAACGCCATGGCGCGGATCTTGGTGCGCGCCGTCCAGCAGCGAGCAAGCCAGACATGAGCCAGCCCGCCGGCACCCACCCGCTGCTTGCCACCAACGGCAATCTGCGGCGGCGCCACGCCGTGAATCGCGCTGTGGAGATCAGCGCCTGGATTGCGGCCCTGCTCGCCGTGGCCGTGCTGGCACTCGTGATCACAAGCGTCGCGGTCAAGGGGATCAGCTCGATCAACATCGATTTCTTCACCAAGAACACGGCGAACTTCGGCGGCGGTGGGATCGGCAACGCGATCGTCGGCAGCGCGATCATCGTCGGCGTCGCGACCCTGATGGCCGTCCCGCTCGGGATCCTGGTTGCGATCTACACCAGCGAATTCGCGGGTCAGCGGTCGGCCTTCGCGATCCGCTACGTACTCGACATCCTGAACGGGGTCCCCACGATCGTCACGGCGATCTTCATCTTCGGGCTGATCGTCGTCCCCCAGGGCAAGCAGAGCGGCTTCGCGGGGTCGGTCGCGCTGGCGATCGTGATGCTGCCGCTTATTGCGCGATCCTGCCACGAGGTGCTGACCCTTGTGCCCGGCGCCGTCAAGGAAGCTGGGCTGGCGCTCGGGGCGAGCCGCTGGCGGACCACGCTCTCCGTCGTGATCCCAACCGCTATCAGCGGGATGATCACCGGCGCGCTCTTGGCGGTTGCGCGGGCGGCTGGAGAGACCGCGCCGCTGCTGCTGACCACCTCGATCTTCCCGGACCTGGTGCAGACCAGTCCGGGACAGGCGATACCGAACATCCCGGTGACGATCTTCAAGTACTCGGAATCCCCCGACCCCACCAAGCACGCCCAGGCTTGGGGGGCAGCGCTGATCCTGATCCTCTTCGTCCTTCTCATCAGCATCATCGCCAGAACGTTTTCCGCTCGAACCCGACGCCGTCTTGGGGCAGCCAGATAGTGAGCCATGAATGCGAGGGAGCGCCCTGTGATGAACTACGAGCCGAGGGCCTGAAGGTGGCCGATCCTGAGGAGACGACGATGCCGCGGAGCCCGGGAGAGGCGGAATCGGCGCCGCGACCCCCCGAGTCGCCGACGATGTCCGGGCCGCCCGCGGGCATCGAGGAGATGCACGCGACGCGCCATGTGCGGCTCGAGGACCTGAACGCCTATTACGGCTCGAACCATGCGGTCAAGGACGTCAACCTCAGCTT
>JAHEXV010000100.1 GCA_023251935.1 bacterium
AGGGATATGGCGGGCGGACGGTCGCCGTGATCGTCTTGCCGGTGAGGATCATCATGTTCCCCACCTGCTCGAACAGGCTCTTGGCGGGAAGGAACGCCCTGTCGGCGACGGTTCGGACCACTCTTGCTTCCTCCTGCGGTTGCCGCCTCAAACGGCGCGGGTAACGGACATCCAGACGAAACCTTGACCCGCCACCAGTTCATCAGCGCCCCGACCGGGCCCCATCTCGGCGTGACCTCCCAGGTTGCGCAGCCGGGCTCCCCGATCTCCTGCTTGGAGACCGTCTCCCACTTGTGGTCGGCCGGATCGGCGGTCATTCCCTCGAGCCGGGTGCGAGCCCTGCCCTGACGCTCGCCCCGGCGCTCCGCGTCTTCGCGGGCGTGCTTCAGCCGCTCGATCAGCTCGTCGCGAGTCCGCTCCAGCTCGCCCATGTCCGCGACGTGCCCCTTCGGTCGGAGCAGCGGATGGGTCGGCTGCCCGGGCTTCCGCGCGCCGGGATAGGAGGCGAGCAGCGCCTCGAGGCGGGCGATCTGACGGCGGAGCTCGTCTCGGCCGAGCCGCTCGTCGCCCTCGACTCCAGGCAGCTCGGCCGCGGCCCGATCGAGGTTGAGCTCGTCCGTATTCATCCCCGGAGGGGGATCGAGGTCGGCCAGCCCGGCGGCGCTCCCCGCGTAGATGGCGCGGGCGAGGTCTCGAGGGTCGACGCCGCTGGCCCGTGCGCTCTCGGCCGCGTCGGCGGCCAGCCGTTCGAGCTCCGGGGATTCCTGAGCGCCGTCGGCGACGAATGTTCCGAGGCCCTGGCGGGAGACGATCAGCCCGTCGTCCTCGAGGCGCCGGTAAACGGCGCGAGCGGTGTTGACGTTGACGCCGGCGCCACCCGCGAGCTCGCGGACGCCGGGGAGGCGGTCGCCCGCCCGGAGCTCCCCGCTCGCGATCAGGACCCGCAGTCGCCAGGCGAGTTGCGCGCCGACCGGAAGGTCGTCCGCGCGCGCCAGGCCGGGGGCCAGCTCCGGCTCCTGCGTGGCTTGCCCTGACTGTGCCATTGCGCTAGCACACTAGCACTACGGTCGCGAACCGTCAACCGGATCCGCCGGCGCGGTGCGTGTCGTCGCTCCGTTCAGGCGTCCGCCCGTTGCTAGCCTCAGCCGGGCCATGCGGATCGCCCAGACGCTGCTCGACGAGATCGTTTCACACGCCCGCGCGGAGGCCCCGAACGAGTGCTGCGGGATCATCGCGGGCGGCGATGGGCGGGCGACCTCGGTTCACCGGGCGAGCAACGCCCTGGCCAGCCCGGTCCGCTACGAGATCGAGGCAACCGACCTGTACCGGATCTGGAAGCGAATCGAGGAGGATGGCGAGGAGTTGATCGCCTTCTACCACTCGCACGTCAAGGCGCCCCCGCGGCCCTCCCAGACCGACATCAACTGGGCCGACAACTGGCCCGGAGCCTCCCACCTGATCTGCTCGTTGGGCGGCGAGGAGCCCGTGATCAGCGCCTTCGAGATCGGCGACGGTCGAGTCGAGGAGGTCGAGCTTCGTGTGGAGTAGGTTCTCCGGGGAGCGATGCAGACGATGAGCCCCGAGGAGGTCCGTCCCCTCGCCTGCCCACGGTGCGCGCGCAAGTACGCGCTCAGCGAGCGGTTCTGCGCCGACTGCGAGATGCCGCTCGTCTACGTGGGGCGCGACGAGGAGCAGCCGATCACCGAGACGCACGAGCGGGCCCGCAAGATCAAGCCGCAGTACGTCGGCGGTGAGCAGGTTCGGGTCGCCAGCGCCGGCAATCTGGCCGAGGCCGAGCTGATCCAGGGCATCCTGCTCGAGGAGGGAATTCCGAGCGTCCAGCGGCGGATGCGCGGCTTCGACGTCCCCGACTTCCTGGCGGCCGGGCCGCGCGACATCCTCGTCCCGGAGGCTGGCGTTCAGGCGGCCCGCGACCTGCTGGTGGACGTCCAGCCCGACCCCTCGGATGACGCCTCAGAGCGGGCCGGCGAGCGTCCGCTTCGCCTCCTGGCCGGGATCCTGATCGCCCTGGTCGGCGGCGCGCTGCTCTTCTGGCTGCTGTTCAAGGCCACTTCGGCCTCAGCGGCACCGATCCCCTCGACCGGCCCGGCCCCGTCGCTCCCCGCGTTCCAGGGCAGCGCCGCGACGGCCCATCACACGGGGCAGGTGACGAATCCCCCGCAGAATCCCTTCCTGGCGACGAACCCGAACAGCAACATCCACGACGACACCTGGATGACCGACGCCTACCATCGATTCGGGCCGCTGGGCGAGTCGCCGGTCCCGACCTCGTTCGCGAACACGCCCTCCCTGTGCGGCTCGCTGGCCTTCGACACCCGGGGCCGAATCGTCAGCGTCTGCCCGTCGTTGATCGCCCCGCCCCAGGCCCGGATCATCAACCCCCGGACGCTGGCGACGATCGCCACCTACACGCTGCCGATCGCCCCCGATCCGCCCGGAACGAAGGCCTACCAGAACTTCACCGGGGGCGGCTACTTCTTCCTCGACGCCAAGGATCGGCTCTGGGTTCCGACCAAGACCGACCACATCTTCGTGATCGCCGAGTCGGCGGACGGCCAGAGCCTGGCCAAGACCCGCGACTTCGACCTGACCGGCGTGCTCGACGAGTCCACCGAGCGGATCACCTCGGCGCTGCCCGACTTCTCGGGCCGCATCTGGTTCGTCTCCAAGAAGAACGGCAAGGTTGGCACGATCGACCGCGGGACGGGCAAGGTGCGCGTGATGACGCTCGGCGAGGAGATCGAGAACTCCTTCGCGGTCAGTAGAGACAGCATCTACATCGTCTCGGACAAGCGGATGTACCGGTTCGAGGCCGCCCAGAACGGAGCGCCGCGAATCGCCTGGCAGGCCGGCTATCCGAATTCGGGGATCGTCAAGCCGAGCCAGGTCGACGCGGGGTCCGGAACCACGCCGACAGTCATGAGCCACGGCTACGTCGCGATCACGGACAACGCCGACCCAATGGACGTCGTCGTCTATCGGACCGCTGATCGGCTTCTCGCCGGCCAGAAGCGCAGGGTCTGCAAGGTGCCGGTGTTCAAGAAGGGGGCGAGCGCCACGGAGAACTCGCTGCTGACCGCCGGCCGCTCGCTGATCGTCGAGAACAACTACGGCTACCAGGATCCCTTCGGGCCGAACGCCGGCGCGGTGACGGAGCCCGGGTTCGCCCGCGTCGACGTCAAGGCCGACAGCACCGGCTGCCGCAAGGTGTGGACGAACCACGACGCTCGCGCTCCCACGGTGGTCCCCAAGCTCTCGACCAAGACCGGGCTGATCTACACCTACACGAGGCCCCCCGACCCGAGCGGCTCGGAGGGCTACTACTGGACCGCGATCGACTACCACACCGGCGCGACCGTCTGGCAGCGCTACGCCGGCTCGGGCCTGACGTACAACAACAACTACGCCGGGCTGGCGATCGGTCCCAACCGGACCGCGTACCTGGGAACGATCGGCGGCATCGTCGCCCTCCGGGACGGCTAGGTGTAGTTCCTGAGCGCATTGTTCATCCGGGCCTCCTTGGAGGCTGGGGGTGTCTACCCACCCAGCTCCATAGGAGGACACCGGATGAAGCTCCACGCTAACGCCGCTCTCAGCCTGAATAA
>JAHEXV010000020.1 GCA_023251935.1 bacterium
CGTAACGACCGCGTCGCCTCCAGCTGCGAGGTCGTCAAGTAGCCAGGACCCCGTTCACGGAAGCGTGATCGGAAACGTAATTCGGAGCACCGAGGCCGCGACCCTAGGTCGCGGCCTCGTTCTGATCCAGCGGCCATGGATCTGATCTTCCTTGACGCCGAAGTGATCGAGCAACCACTCGGCGAAGGACCTGCTCGAGCGGGTCCGTTTGGTCGGCGAGCACGTCCTCCCAGAGCTCAGCTAGCGGCAATCATGCTTGCGACTGCGCTGCGGTCGAGCGACGGGCAGCGGCCCGGCAGCGGCCGCCCCGAGAATCGGCTCCACGTCTGAGGTTTCGCCGGCCCCCAGCCGGTAGAGCCGTCGGCGAAGGCGACGCGTGCGCGACAGCTCGACCCCTTCGAGCCTTTGAAAATGGCTTCAATGCTGGGCTCTGCGCGATGGTTTGCGCGATGGTCCTGCTAGGCGTGAAGCCCGCGAAGCGGGCATTGGGCGAATCTCGGCTTGATCCGCAGGAACGCCGAAGACCCCCATTCCAAGCGGCATTCCGGCCTCAAGAGGAACGCGCCCGACAGGATTCGAACCTGTGACCTTCGGTTTCGTAGACCGACCGTTGGTCCTGCTTACCGGTCGTTGGTGCGAGCGCCTTGCACGCCTGAAATTCGTCCGATAGCTGCGCGATGGTCTGGTCAGGCACGAATGCCGAATCGCGCGGTGGAGGGGTAGAGTCGCAGCCGTGAGGAGGCTCCTGGCAGCAGCCCTCGCGGGAGGCGTGTTCGCCGGCTCGGTCGCAATCCCGGCGGCGGCCGGCGGGGAGCCGAGCGGTATCCACGGCAGGGTGTTCGACAACACCTGCGGCGGCCCGTGCGCACCGGCCTTAACCCGCGGCCATTCGAGGGCCCGGCGAGGGTCGTCGTCAAAACCCGGCCCGACCATGAAGTGGTCGCCGTGACCGCCGTCCAGGAGAGCCGCTTCCGCGTTGAGGTCGCGCCTGGCCTGTACCGCGTGCGGGTGATTCCGTATCCCGACCAGCCCAAGGACCAATGCTGGAAGGGCAGCGTGAAGCGGGCCCAGGTAAAGCCGGGCCAGTTCACCCGCGTTCGCCTCACCGTGGAGAACATCTGCGTCGTCTGACGGGCGGCTGTGACCAGCTGCTGTTAGCCGTGGCGACTCGCCCGGTGGTCTTGCTTGAGCATGTGACTCTTCGTCGGGCTCCCGAACATGGTCTTTGCGGTATGAGGCGGGACGAACCCAGGAGTGTCCGGGTTTCGGCGACCCCTAAACCCCCGTCAACGTCTTGGCGGGGGAGGGGGTAGCCCGACTGAGAGAGAGACAGGCGATCACCGGCCGCGCTTGGTCATGACTGCTCATTGGGTCGGCATGGTCCGCGAGATCCTCAAGACCTACGGACGCGGCCTCGGCTACGGGGGACGCGCTTGGACACGAGCGTGGTGAACCCAGACCAGCGGGTTCTGGGGCATCCCGAACCTGTACGCGATCGACGGTTCGAAGGGCCGGTCCTGGAGTCTCCCAGGCCGTCTATCAAGTTGCAGGGTCCAGCCCAGCTGCTCAGGCGCTGTCTTGCCCGCGCCGATAGAGGTGAACGTGCATTGGGAGCCCCGACACAGTGGACGCCGTCGGAACCGGGCGCGGGATGCCGAACCCTTCCCTGTGCCCTTCCCGGCGCTTCGCCCCTCCGTGCTTCGCCGCGCCTTGATCCCGACTTCCGTCGTGGTCCTCCTCCTGATCGTTGTCGCCCCAGCCCAGGCCGCAACCTGCACCTTCGCGGGCTCGACCGTGACGGTCACCCTGAACTCGGGCGAGACGGCGACCGTCGGAACCTCCTCGGGGGCGGTCACGCTCAACAACGCGGCCTGCACCGGTAACCCCACAACCGCCAATACCGACACGATCAACGTCACCGGCTCGACCGGCAACGAGACCCTCGTCGTCGACCTCAGCAACGGTCCGCTGGGGCCGGGGCTTACCCCCGAGGGGAGCGGGACGAGCGAGATCGAGCTCAACGCCAACATGGGCCTCTCCTCAGGGGACCGGGTCTCGGTCACGGGCTCCTCGGGCAACGACCAGCTCGTCGCCGGAGCGGGCGGGATCAACCTCAACGGTGACGGTGACGCCGACATCACCTTCAACGGCGCCGAGCTCTTCACCCTGAGCGGCTCGGATGGCAATGACCAGCTGAGCGCGCAGGGTGGCAGCGGCACCGGTGGCGCCCTGACCCTCGCGGCCACCCTGAACGGCGACAACGGCGACGACACGATCCAGTCCGGCCTGGGCAACGACACGATCGCGGGCGGGTTCGGCACTGACACCCTCGATGCCAGCGCGGCGACGTCGGGCGTGACCCTCAACCTTGGCACGACCTCGGCCCAGAACACGGGCCCGCTCGGCAACGACACGATCAGCCAGATGGAGACCGTCGGCGGCTCTCCCAACGGCGACTCGCTGACCGGCAGCTCGGGCAATGACACGCTGCAGGGAGGGGGCGGCGACGACACCCTCAACGGCGGCGCGGGCGACGACGTCCTCGACGGCGGCCCGGGCGCCGACACCGCCGACTACTCGACGACCAGCTCCGCCGTCACCGTCTCGCTCTCCGCCACCACCCAGGACACCATCGGCCAGGGCGTGGACACGCTGACCGGGTTCGAGAACCTCACCGGCGGCTCGGGCGCAGACACGCTGACCGGTGACGGCTCGGTGAACCAGCTCCGCGGCCTGGGCGGCAACGACACCCTCGAGGGGCGGGGGGGCAACGATCCGACCGACGGCGGTCCGGGGACCGACACAGCCAGCGCCCTAAACGCACCCTCCGGCGTGTCCATCGACCTGAGGTCTCACGTGATGACCGGCGGGGACGGCACGGAAGCGCTGACGAGCATCGAATCCGCGCTCGGCTCCACCTATGACGACACCCTGATCGGCGACGACATTGCAAACACCCTGGACGGCAACGCGGGCACCGACACGGTGGACTACTCCAGCGCGATCGGCGGCGTCACCCTCAACCTGCAGAGCAACAGCGTCACCGGGGCGGGTGGCACGGACACCCTGAGCCAGGTCGAAAACGCGGTCGGCTCCCCCTACGACGACACGCTGACCGGCAACACGGTGGACAACTCGCTCACCGCCGGTGCCGGCAACGACACGCTCAACGGCGCCGCGGGTGACGACACCCTGGCCGGCGGCTCGGGAACCGACACGATCGATTTCTCTACGGCGACCGCCCCGATCACCGCGAACCTCGCCACCGGCGTGGTGGCGGGCCGCGGCGACAACACGGTGAGCGGGATCGAGAACGTGACGACCGGCTCGGGCGCCGACACCCTGATCGGCGACGGCGCCGCCAACGTCTTGAGCGGCGGCTCGGGCCTCGACCGGATCGCCGGGGGCGGCGGCGACGACGTCCTCGACGGCGGCTCGGGCCTCGACACCCTCGACTACTCGGGCGCCTCCGCCGGCGTGAGCGTGGACCTCAACCACCAGGCGGCGAGCGGCGAGGGCGCCGACACCGTGACCGGCTTCGAGAACCTCGTCGGCTCGCCCCAGGGCGACACGCTGACCGGCGACGGCGGCGCCAACAGCCTCCAGGGGGGCGGCGGCGCCGACTCCCTGCAGGGCCGCGGCGGCGACGACGTCCTCGACGGCGGCCCGGGCGCCGACACCGCCGACTACTCGAGCTTCACCCCCGCCAACGGCGGCAACGGCGTGAGCGTCGACCTGGTCCAGGGCACGGCCTCAGGCGACGGCGGCGACACCCTCGCGGGGATCGAGAACCTGACCGGCTCCGCCGGCGCCGACACCCTGCGCGGGGATGGAGGCGCAAACGCGCTCGCCGGGGGTGGTGGAGACGACACGCTCGACGGCCGCGGCGGGGGCGACGCGCTGGATGGCGGCCCGGGCAGGGAGACGGTGGACTACTCCTCCTTCGCCGCCGCGCTCACGGTCGACCTGGCCAGCGGCCAGACGCAGGGGGCCGGCGGCGACACCCTGGCCAGGATCGAGAACGTCGCCACCGGGTCGGGCAACGACACGCTGACCGGCAGCGGCGCGGCCAACACGCTCAGCGGCGGCAGCGGTGACGACACGATCAGCGGCGGGGAGGGCGGCGACACCCTCGACGGGGGCGGCGGCACCGACACGCTCGACTTCTCGGGCTCGAGCCACGCGGTCAACGTCGACCTCGCCAACCAGCAGGCGAGCGGCGAGGGCGCCGATACCGTGACCAGCTTCGAGAACCTCGTCGGCTCGCCCCAGGGCGACGCGCTGATCGGCGACGGCTCCGCCAACAGCCTCCAGGGTGGAGGCGGCGACGACAGCCTGCGGGGCGGCGGCGGCGACGCCCTGAGCGGCGGCGGCGGCTCCGATACCGTCGACTACTCGCCCTTCACCACCGCGCTCACGGTCGACCTGGCCAGCGGCCAGACGCAGGGCGCCGGCGGCGACACCCTGGCCGGGATCGAGAACGCGACCGGCGGCAGCAGCAACGACACCCTGATCGGCGACGGCGCCGCCAACGTCTTGAGCGGCGGCTCGGGCCTGGATAGGGTGAGTGGCGAAGCGGGGAACGACGACCTCCGGGGCGGTCGAAGCGACGATCAGCTCATGCTCGGGGCCGGGGACGACCAGGCTACGGCCGGTCGCGGCGACGACCATCTCAAAGCCCGCGATGGACAGCGCGATCGGCTCGATGGCGGGGCCGGGACCGATTTAGCTCTGGCCGACCGACGCAGTGGCAAGGCTGATGATCGAGCCCGCCACATTGAGCGGTTCCTATGAGCCGCGCCCGAGCCGGGGGGGCCGCCAAGATCCTGGTCAGCTTCGCGCCCTCGGGGACAATCCGCAGTTGTTCGCTCTTGCTTGTGGGGAAAGCCGGCGATGTGAGGAGCGCGCCCGACAGGATTCGAACCTGTGACCTTCGGTTTCGTAGACCGACGCTCTATCCAACTGAGCTACGGGCGCGGGTACCGGGGCTAGCCCGGGACGACGATTGTACGAGGACGGCGCGCACCCGCTACTGACGGATCACCACCGGGGTCCCAAGCCCGATGCGACGTACGAGCGCGCTGACGTCTGGGTCGGCGGCCCGGACGCAGCCGTGCGAGACGGCGACCCCGAGGGGCCCCGTGGTGCCGTGGATCGCAATCCGGTTGCCACCGAACCACCCCGAGGGGAGGCTGGGCTGGGTGGCGGTGGTTGCCAGGGCGCAGCACCCGTAGGCGGGATCGAGGTGCCCCCGGAACATGTCCGTGATCGCGAACCGGCCGGTCGGGGTCGGCGACGCCGGCGAGCCGACCGTGACCGGGAACGAGCGCAGCACGCGACCGCCGAGCCGAAGCCGCGCCGCCTTGGAGGAGAGGTCGACCTCGATCGAGTACCGGGTCCACCCGGCCTGCAGCCGCGAAGGGTCGAGCTTCACCCAGCCGAGCTCCCCGTCCGGGAGCAGCGGGGTCGGCACCCCGGCCCAGCGGCCGCGGCGGGCGAAGGCCGCGAGCACGGTCCGCGAGCCGAACCGAGTCTTCCATCGGAGCCTCTTGACCAGCGTGCCGCGGGGGGCCGCTCGAAGCGCGATCCGCTCGCCGCGCCGAAGCCAGACGATCGGTTGGCCGCGGTGAAAAAGCCGCAGCCGGGGGCTGACGGCTGCTCTCGGGACGGCGGCGCTTCGGGCGGTGGACGCGTCCGAGCCGCCGCGTGAGAGCAGGGCCCAGCCGCCCGCTCCGCAGGCGAGCACAAGCAGGACCGCCGCCCCGACCATCCAAGAGTGGCGCTTCATCTGATTGCGGGCTACCGAGCGGCGAACCGTCTCGGTGCCCAGCGAGCGATGTTCTCAGAGCGCGCTCTAAGACGCAGTGGGATCCGGAAGCTCCTCCGGGCCGCCGAGCTGCGTGTAGGGATGCGGCTCGTAGGCGGCGCCAGGGACGCCCCCGATCGCAAGGACCCTGATCCCCTGCGGCCCCCCGCGCAGTCTGCGGCGCACTCCGGCGCTCACCCTCACCATCGTCTCCGGGTCGATCGCGTATGCGTCGCCCTCGATCTCGATCTCACCCGAACCGCGCAGAACCGCGTACACCTCCTCCTGGCCGTCGAAGCTGTGGTCATGCTCCGGGGCGAGGTCTCCCGAGTTCGGGGGCAGCTCGATCACCTGGAAACCAAACGCGTTGGCCCCAAGCTCCGCGCGGGCGCGCCGAAAAGCGCCCCCGAACGCGGCCTCCATCTCGTCGATGCGCTTAACGGCGTAACCGGGCACGACTCACCTTCCTGTCAGACAGCGACTCGGATCAGCTGGGTCGCTCGTCCATCGTCTCACTCGGAGCCTAACCGCCGGCCCCGCCAGAGAATCGAGCAGCTCGCTAGGGAGTCAGCTCGTACGGATAGGCGGTAAGTGTTTCGCAGCCGTCCTCGGTCACCAAGAGGAGATCCTCGAACCTCACTTCGCCGATGTCCCGCTGCCAAAGGCCGGGCTCGATGGCGATCACGTCGCCGGCGACGAGCTTGCCATGCCCCGTCTGACCGAGAGCGGGATCCTCATGGACGGTGAGGCCAACGCCGTGGCCGAGGCCGAATTGAAAACCTTCGTTCGGGTCCTCCCCCGGGCCGGTTCTTTGAGTGCGGTGCCCAGCGGACTCGAACACCTCACAAACGAGGGCATGCAGCTCACGCCCGGTGACCCCAGGCCGCACGGCCTGCCGCGCTCGCTCGAGCGCCTCGCGCACCAGGATCTCCTGCGCCCGGACGGTGTCGGCGATCTCACCGACGACGAATGTCCGGGTCATATCGGCCCAGCATCCCGATGGCTCGTCGCGTGGCCACACGTCGATCGCGATCGGCAGGTTCGCGGGCAGCGGGCCCGAGCCGGCCTCGTGACCGTACCCCTGCCAGACGGAGGCGACGATGACATCCGGCGATGCAGGGGCGCCGCGCCGCTGGCAGGCGCCGCGCAGCACGGCTCGGACCGACTCGGCGGTGAGGACCTCAGCTTCGAGCGTGAGCCGCTCGCCGTCGGGCACGGCCTGGCGGAGTACCGCCGCGGCGGCGCTCATCCCGGCCTCCGCCGCGGCTTGCGCCCTGCGAATGCCGGCGAGCTCCGCGGCCGATTTCACGCGGCGCCTTGCCGCGATGGCCTCGTGGTCTGGATGCAAGACGAGGCCGTCGGATCGCAGCCGATCGGCAACTGCAACCGGCATCTCCGGGTCGACCATCGCCTCGGTCATACCCATCGCCGCGGCGGCTCGAGAGGCCAGCTCCAGGTCGAGCTCGTTGAAGCTCATGCCGCTCTCGAGGAGCTCGCCGAAGCCGAGACCAGCGATGTCGTGGAGGACCGCATCTGGCGCGGCGGCCCCTATCCGGGTGCGCTCGAGAGGGCTCGCCATGACGTGCGTTCGCCCGTCGACGATGCCGAGCAGAAAGGGGTCTCCGATCGAGACCGGGAGCTCGTGGCGCATCGCAGCCGAGCGCTCGGTGTCCCCATAGAACAGGAAATCGGTCACGGCTGGGCGAGGCTACCGACCCCTCGTCGTCAGAACATCGATCACCGTGGCCGAGTCACGTCACCAAGCAGGCAACCGGTGAGCGGAGAGGGAGGGATTCGAACCCTCGAGAGAGCTTGCGCCCCCTACTCGCTTAGCAGGCGAGTGCCTTCAGCCACTCGGCCACCTCTCCGGGGCACGGGCACGATTCTAGGAAGTACCGCCGCCCGCCGCGATGCCCGACGGGATCCGCTCGGGAGTCGGTACGCTCGCGCCGCGGTGAGTGCAATCGAGACCAGCGCGCCCGGCGCCCCCGCAGAGCTCAGCCGCGGGGCGCTCCTGGCCCGCTATGAGGGGATCTTCGAGTCGGTCTCGCCGCCGTTCGCGTTCGTCGACCTCGACGCCCTGCGAGCGAACGCCCGGTTCATGCTCGCCGAGGCCGCCGGCAAGCCGATCCGGATCGCCTCGAAGTCGGTTCGGTCGGTCGCCGTGCTGCGGCGGATCCTCGAGCTGGACCCGGGCTTCCGGGGCATCCTCGCCTACACCCTCCCCGAGGCGCTGTGGCTCGTGGGCCAGGGCTTCGAGGACGTCGTCGTCGCCTATCCGACCACCGATCGCGAGGCGCTCGCCGAGCTGGTCGAGATGGCTGCCGACGATCCCGAGCGGGCGCCGGTGCCGATGGTCGACAGCCCGCCCCACCTCGATCTGATCGAGGCGGCGATCCACGGTGGAGCCAGTCAGGTGCGCGTCTGCCTCGATCTCGACCTCGGCTGGTGGCCGGGCGGCGGCAAGCTCGCTCGCATCGGCCCGAAGCGATCGCCGGTCAGGACCCCCGAGGCGGCCCGCCGGATGGCTGCCGAGATCTCCGAACGGCCGGGCACCCGACTCGCCGGCATGATGGCCTACGAGGGTCACATCGCGGGCGTCGGCGACCGGATCCCCGGCCGGCCGCTGCGCAGCGCCGCGATCCGCTTCATGCAGGCGGCCTCCGAGCGCGACATCCGCCGCCGCCTGCCTCAGCTGGTCGCCGCGGTCGGCGAGCTGGCCGAGCTCGAGTTCGTCAACGGCGGCGGGACGGGGAGCCTGGCGCGTACGGCCGCGGCGGGCGCAGTCACCGAGCTGACCGCGGGCTCTGGGTTCTATGCCCCCGCCCTGTTCGACAACTACCGCTCGCTCGAGCTGACCCCGGCCGCCTTCTTCGCCTTGTCCGTCGTGCGCCGGCCGAGCGCGACGACGATCACCGCCCTGGGCGGCGGCTACCCGGCCTCGGGCGCCCCGGCGGCCGACCGGCTGCCGACGCCCTACCTGCCGGAGGGCCTTCACTTCGACCGGCAGGAGGGGGCCGGAGAGGTGCAGACGCCGCTTCGCGGCGTCGGCTCGCGACGACTCCGGATTGGCGACCGCGTCTACCTGCGCCACGCGAAGGCCGGCGAGCTCTGCGAGCGGTTCGGCTCGCTTTACCTGGTCGAGGGCGATCGGATCGCCGACCAGGTCCCGACCTACCGCGGCGAGGGCAGGGACTTCCTCTAGCCCCGAACGGGGCCCAGCACGCGGTCGGTGTAGGCGTTCGAGAACCGGCCCTCGGGATCGAGCCGGGCGCGAACCCGCTGGAAGTCTGGCCAGCGCGGATAGCGGCCGGCCAGCGTCTCGGCGGTCTGGAAATGGCGCTTTCCCCAGTGCGGGCGCCCCCCGTAGGAGTCCATGATTTCCTCGACCGCCCGGAAGTAGGGCTCCCAGCTCGCCCCCTTGTACTGGTGCACGGCGACGTACGCGGTCTCCCGCTCATGGGCGGTGCTGAGGAAGGCTTCGTCGGGGGCGACGAGCCGGAACTCGATCGGAAACCCGACCGGGAGGCGGCGCGCCCGGACCAGCTCGAGCACCCGCCGCACGGCCTCGGGGCCGTCTTGCCGCGGAACCGCGTACTCCATCTCGGTGAACCGAACCCGCCGCTCCGAGGCGAAGATCCTGTAGCCGCGGTCGGTCCGCTCGGTGCGCGAGAACTGGCGCGCCGCGAAGCCGGCGAGGCGCGGGATCGAGGCCGGAAAGCGGCGGGCGACGCGCGAGAGGATGTCCATCCCGTAGTTCTCGATCAGGATCTCGTTGACGAACGCATCGACCCGGCCGCGGGGCTTCGGCGGCCCCTCGAGACGGTTCCGCTCGATCACCAGCGCGGTGTCGGTATAGGGGAAGACGAAGAACTCGAAGTGCTCGTTGCGAGCCGCCAGTTCGTCGACGTCGGCGAGGGTCGGCTGGAGCGGCTGCGGGGAATCCACCCGGCGCATCGAGAACGCAGGGACTGCTCGAAGGGTGACCGAGTAGATCACCCCGAGGGCGCCGAGGCCCACCCGAGCGGCGCGGAAGGCGTCGGGATCGTCGCGCTCAGAGACCTCGATCACGCTCCCGTCCGCCAGCACCAGCTCGAGGGCCGAAACCTGCGCCGACAGGTTGCGGAACCGGGCGCCGGTGCCGTGGGTCGCGGTCGAGATCGCCCCGGCGAGCGTCTGCGTGTCGATGTCGCCGAGATTCTCCATCGCCAGGCCTCGCTCCCAGAGCGCGTCGCTCAGGCTGGCCAGGCTGATCCCGGCCTCGACCTTGACCAATCCGGACTCGCGATCGGCGTCGAGCACTCGGTTGAGCGCCTCGATCCGGACCATCGCGCCGTCGGTGAGCGCCGCATCCGTGAACGAGTGCCCTGATCCGGCGGCGTGGATCGCCAGCCCGCGCTCGGCCGCCTCACGTACCGCGTAGCTCAGCCCTTCGAGGGTTCGGGGCCGATAGACCGCCGCCGGCGCACACCGCTGATCGCCGGTCCAGTTGCGCCACTCGTGCGCCATCGCGCCAAGCCTATTTGGGCGCTTTCGGCGAGCGGGACGGTTACGCTCGGGGTGCAATGGAGCGGTGGCAGAGTCTGGCTTATTGCAGCTGCCTTGAAAGCAGCCGGTCCGCAAGGGCCCGGGGGTTCGAATCCCTCCCGCTCCGCTGCCTCGAGGTGAGCGCGTGAATCCGGATCCGGAGCGCCTCGGCGGGCTGGCCTGGACGCGGCGGACCGGCGGCCGGTTGAGCGGGGGCGAGCGCCGGCGGTTGCTGGGCGAGATCGCCAAGGGGCAGGCGGAGAACCTTCTCGGGCGCGTCAAGCTCGCCCTCGGTCGGCTGCCGGCCGGGGCCCGCGAGGTCGACGTCCGCACCTTCGAGCCGCCGGACTCGCGACTGGCCCGCGACGCCGAGGCCGCGTGCGCCGAGCAGCCCGACTCGATCGCCGGGCACTCCTACAGGACCTGGATGTTCGGGCTGGCGCTGGCGGCCGTCGATCGGGTCGAGCTCGACCGCGAGCTGTTCTACTGCGCGGCGCTGCTTCACGACTATGGGATCGCCGAGCCGACGTCGGGGCGCGACTTCACGCTGGGGGGCGCCGAGCGCACGATCGCCTGCGCGGCCGGGGCGGAGGTGGCGAGCGAGCGAGGCGAGGCGATGGCCGACGCGATCTGCGTGCACACGACGCCCGGCGTCGGCGTCGATCGCGACGGGCCGCTCGGCTGCTACATCCAGTGGGGCGCGATGGTCGACGGCGCCGGGCTTCGGATCTGGGACATCGCTCCCGCCAACGTGCAGGAGGTCGTCCGTCGCAATCCCCGCGGGAGCGGCTTCAAGAGCGAGCTCGCCTCGATGATGCGAGCGGAGGCGGACGCGGTCCCGGGCGGACGCTTCTCCCTGCTGGCCCGCTGCGGCGCCCCGCTCGCGGTTCGCTTCGCCCCGTTCGACGACTGAGCGCCGTCAGCGGACGATTGGTTCCTGGTCCGGGGCGGCTGGAAGCGAGGCCGATCGACGAGAGGTCACTTGAGCACGCATACGGTGCATAACGTTCCTCTCGGCTCCGGTGCAGCAGCTAGGCGAGCTCGAGCTCGTACTCGAACCAGGTCCCCGGGGTGGCGCCGGCTCGCTTGTAGACCGCCTGGGCGCGGTGGTTGTCGGGCGCCGTGATCCAGGTGAGGACCGGCGCGCCGAGTTCGCGGGCCCGGTCGGCGCAGGCCTCGATCAGCGCGTCGGCCGCGCCCTGCCCGCGGGCCTCCGGAGCGACGAACAGGTCCTCCATGACGGCGATTCGGGCGCCGCGGGTGCTGGCCCACTTCCAGCCCACGGTGGCGAAGCCGACCAACATGCCGTCGCCGTCGCGCGCGACCAGCAGCATCCCGTCCCCGTCGGTCGCCGCGATCAGGGCCCGCGCCATCGCCTCGAGACCGTCGTCGGAGGGCGAGACCTCGTAGAAGTCGCAGTAGGCCCGCATCATCGGGAGCACTGCCTCGAGGTCTCGCTCGGTCGCCGAACCGATCTCCATGTTCGCAGTATGCAACCAGAACACCAATCGGTGCAGCGGGGGCGCCGCGAGCGAGCACGCGGGCGCCCGGTCTGCTGACCTATGAGGTCCCCCAGGTCGTGCTTGTTGTCAGCCGGACATCGCTAGCCGTGATCGCGGCGCTGCTCTTCACCGCAGCGGCCGCCGCGGCGAAGAGCTTTCCTCCGCATCACAACCACATCTTCCACGGCGTCTCCGACACCGGCCACAACCGCGACTTTCACGGGTTCGCGAAGCAGGTCGGCGCCCATCCCGCGGTGCTTGAGGACTTCTACCACTGGGACACCCCGCTGACCACCGGGGCGCTGAAGCGCTGGCGCCATACCCGGACGCGCGGCGTGCTGAGCCTGTCGACCGCGCCGGGCGACGGCCTGGAGCGGATCAGCCCGCGGCGGATAGCCCAGGGGAAGGGCGACCACTACCTGATCCGGCTCAACCAGTCGATCGCCGCCTCGGGGCAGGTCGTCTACCTTCGCCCGCTGCCGGAGATGAATGGCTCCTGGAATCCGTACAGCGCCTACAACGCCGACGGGACGAGCCGCGGCGGCAGCCACTCGACCAAGAACTTCCGCCGAGCCTGGCAGCGGATCGTCCTGATCGTCCGGGGCGGCAAGCGCTCGAGGATCAACAACAAGCTGCGCCATCGAGACATGCCGAGGATCCTCCGCGCCCACTCGAACAACGACCCCCGCTACAGGCCGGAGAACGTGCACGGGCGCCTCGCCCGCCCCAAGGTTGCCTTCATATGGTCGCCGCAGACGATCGGCTCCCCGGCGCTGCGCGGCAACCGGCCCGGCGCCTACTGGCCGGGAAAGCGCTTCGTCGACTGGGTCGGCGCCGACATCTACTCGCAGTTCGCGACCCCGGGGATCTGGAGCGCGTTCAAGCACTTCTACCACCGCTGGAACCACTGGCCCTTCGTGGTCGGCGAGTACTCGCCCTGGAATAACGACTACCGCGGCAGATTCACCCGCAAGCTCTTCCACTGGGCCGAGCGCCACCACCGGGTGCGAATGCTCATCTACTACCGGAGCGTCGCCCCCAACACCGCGTACGACATCGACCACTGGCCGCGGGCGCGCAGGGTCCTACGACACCAGCTCGACAAGCGGCGCTTCGCCCCCTACGCGCCCCACCTGCGGCACCGCGCCCGGCGCCACCGCCACCGACACCATCACCATCATCACCGTCATCACACGGGCGGAACCTCGTCGTAGCGGATCGGCCGCGAGGTCGACCCCGCGAGGCTAGCGGGCGAAGCGGGCGACCAGCGGGGTGAGGACCCGCTGCACGGCGGGGGGCGGGGAGCACATCACGGTCTCGTCGCGATAGCGCTGGATCAGGTCGGCGGCCCAGACCGCGCCGCGCCAGCTGGTCGGAAGGTTGCGGGTGTTGTAGAGGCCCTGCTGGGCGGCCCGCGCGGTCTCGGTGAGGAACTCCTGGAGGCGGCCCCCGGGGATCACCTCGGCGCGCAGGTAGGCCTGGCCACCGCTCGTATTGCGGAGCTCGTGCCTGACGTTGCGGGCCACGAGCAGCCGGCCGTCCTCGGGAACGAGGTCACGCCAGGTGCCGGCGAGCTTCACCCGGACGGTGCCCTCGACGGCCTCCCAATGCTCGTCGAGTGAGGGATGGAAGTGCCTGGCGTTCGATCCTTCTGGGCCAGGGAGAGCGCTCCGGTTCCGTCCGCAACACTTCCCGGTGTGGACCCCACGGCACCGCTGATCGATCCCGCACCGAGGACGTTCTTCGGGGTGCCGAGCCTGCGCGACCTCGACGCGCTCGACTCGCAAGTGGCCTTCCTCGGCGTCCCCTACGACGGCGGGACGTCGGAGCCGGGAATCCCGACCGGCCAGCGGGCCGGGCCCGCGGCGGCCCGCGAGGCGACCGAGGCACAGTTCTACTATCCACGCCCGGCCGGCGACGGGGTCGACGGGGGCGCTGAGGGCTGGTACGACGTCGAGGCCGACCGCGACTACCTGGTCGGGGTGACGATGGCGGACGTCGGGGACGTCGCGATCCAGGGCTCGGATACGGAGGCCAATTACGGGCGCATCACGGGTGCCGCGCGGGCGATCGCCGAGCGCGGCGCCCTGATGGTCGCGATCGGCGGCGACCACTCGATCAGCTACCCGCTCGGCCGGGGGATGGAGCCGTGGGGCGAGTTCGATGTCGTCCACGTCGACGCGCACACCGACTTCCTTGACGAGCTCGGTGGAGCGCGCCTGACGGGCGCCAGCCAGCTGCGGCGGCTGGCGGAGCTGCCGTTCACAGGCACGGTTACGGCGCTGGGGGTTCGAAGTGTGGACCGCGCCGAGGTGGATGGAATGCGGGAGCTGGGGGGACGGTGGGCGACCAGCCTCGACGTGATCGAGCGCGGGGCCGACGACGTGGTGCGCGAGACCGTCCCGCAGACCGAGGCGCTGTACGTCTCGATCGACCTCGACGTGCTCGATTCCTCGATCGCCCCCGGGCATTCGCTTCCGGAGCCCGGCGGGCTCAGCTACCGCCAGCTGCGCGCGATCCTGGTCGAGGTGGCGCGGCGGGGGCGCGTGATCGGCTTCGACGTCGCCGAGTTGAACCCGGCCCGCGACCCGTCCGGGGTCACCTCGCGGGTGACGACTTGGATCATCGCCCACTTTCTGAGCGAGATCTTCGAGCAACCGCGCTGAGGGCGCGGCGCCGCGACTCGGCGATCTGAGGTGAAGACCTCGAGCGGGAGCGTGAATCCGAGCTCGATGTCGCAGAATGTCTCGATGATTCGCAGGCGCGCCTCTAAGGAGAGCCTGTCGTCGGGGCGTCTGAGGTGGCTGGCGGCGCTCCTGGCTGTCGCGGGGGGCGCCACCCTCGCTGCGGGACTCTGGTGGCGCAAGAACCCTTCGCCGTGCCCGTACGGGCTGCGCCTCTGGGTCCAGGTGCCACACCCGATCATCACTCACTCCAGGCTGAAGCGCATTCTCGAGCCGCGCCCCGGCGAGCGACTTCTGGAGATCGGCCCTGGCACCGGCTACTACACCATGGATCTGGCTGAGTGGATCGGGGACGGGGAGCTCGAGATCCTCGACATTCAGCCGCAGATGCTCGAACACACGATGCGCAAGGTCCGCTCACGCGGTCTGACGAACGTTTCGAGCTCGCAGGCAGACGCCACCAATTTGCCGCACCCCGGCGGGTCGTTCGACGCCGCGCTCCTGGTCACCGTGTTTGGAGAGATCCCCGACGGAGATGCCGCTCTGCGAGAGGTCCACCGCGTGCTGAGGCCCGGCGGACGCCTGGTCGTCGGCGAGATCGCGGTAGGTGACCCACACTTCTCCCGCTTGGGCTCACTGCGTGCGCGGGCCAGGCGTGCGGGCCTGGCACCCAACGGTCACTCTGGCTTCCCGTTCGCCTACTTCGCGCGCTTCACCAAGCCCGGCCTGAGGATCCCGGCGCACGAGCAAGCCCGTAATGAGACTGGGTAGCGAGGCGTCGGGGAACGAAGCACCCCTCGCGATCGCCCTCGCGGATGGTCTACGATCGCTTCGGGTGGCTCGGTCGTCGCCTCGAAGAAGACGGCGAAGCCGCGGTCACCGCAATCAACAGTAGGGAGGTCGTGGTTGTGAGTCGCCGCCTGGGGGCGTTGAGCTCCCGGCTTCTGCTTTTCTCGAGCGTCGCCGTCGTCTGCGCGGGACTCACCGCGGCGCCGGCCGCCGCCACCGACCTCGGGCGCGCCGGCGGCATCGACTACCAGAGCCAGGACACCCTCACCATCCTCCCGGGCGGCCACCGGTTCGCGTTTGCCGTATGTCCCAGCGAGACCTCGCTCATCGGGGCGGGCGTCGCGATCTCCGACCCCCAGTTCGGCCCGGAAGCCTTCCTCAACAACCTCGGGCCGTCCACCGCAGAGAGCGCGGTCGGGATCGTTGCGAACTCCTCCAGCACGGACCCGGCCTCGGCGACGATCTTCGGCATGTGCTCGAAGATCGTCGTGGAAGGCAGCGCCCGGGTCAAGGAGCTCCCCGCCGGAAAGTCGCTGACGGCGCGGGTTTCCTGCCCGCATGACCTCCACGTCACCGGCGGTGGCGTCGGCCTGGGCGGGGACAACGAGGACGCGTTCGTCAACTCGTATTTCCCGTTCGACTCGGGTGATCACAACCGCCGGCCCGACGACGGCTGGAAAGTCAAGGTCCACAACCTGACGGGGGGCGACAGAGACATCGTGGTCGAGGCGTTCTGCGTCGCCAAGAGGCCCACCTACACGACGCGCGTTGACCAGCTCGCCATCCAGAATGCCGACTTCAAGGCGCGCTGCCGAAACGGCGGTCACCTGTTGAGCGGCGGCGTCAGGGTCGACGGCCGCGCGAAGGGAGCCCGCGTGCACAACCTGAGGCCCACCGACAACGGGTCCGATCCCGACACCGTGCCGGACGACCTCGTGGACGTCGGGGTCGCCAACACGAGCGGCGGGACCAGGACCGTCACCTCCTACGCGATCTGCAAGAGCTAGTTCCCCGCACACAAGGGCGCCCTGCCGGCCCGGCGGCGTAGGCTGGTCTGATCACGGACGGTGGATCAGGAATCCCTCCGCTCCGCCTGCGTGTGCTCGGCGGATTCAGCGTCGCCGTGGGCGACCGAGGCGTGCCCGAGAGCGCCTGGCGCCTCCGCAAGGCCAAGAGCCTGATCAAGCTGCTCGCGCTGGCGTCCGACCGGCGCGTTCACCGCGAACAGGCTGCCGAGCTGCTGTGGCCTGATCGCACCACCGACTCGGCCGCCAACAACCTCCACCAGGCGCTCTACGTCGCCCGTCGCGCCCTCGAGGCCGCCGGCGCCGACGCCCTGGAATCCCTGGCGTTGCGGGACGACATGCTGGTCCTCTCCGAGGAGCGCCCGGTCGAGATCGACGCCGCGGAGTTCGAGGAGGCCGCGGAGCGGGCGCGGGCCGAGGGCACGATCGAGACCTACCGCGACGCCCTGGCCCTCTATCGCGGGGAGCTCCTCCCCGAGGACCGCTACGAGGACTGGACGGCCAGCCGGCGGGAGGCCCTCCGCGAGCTCCACCTCGCCCTGTTGCTCGAGCTGGCCGAGCACCACGCCGGCTTGGGAGACGCCGCGAGCGCGGTCGAGACGCTCCAGCGCGCGGTCGTCGACGACCCCATGCACGAGGAGGCCCATCGCCGACTGATGCGGCTGTTCGCCGAGGTGGGTCGCCGCCAGCAGGCGCTCGCCCAGTACCAGCAGCTGCGCCAGACGCTCCGTCGCGAATACGAAGCCGACCCCGACCCGGAGACGCGCCGCCTGTTCCAGGACATCCTCGCGGGGCGCCTCGACCCCGTCGCGGCGACCGAGGCGCCCGCGGAGTCTCGGCCCCCGGGCGCCCGGCGCGGGGCCGCCACGGCGGGCGCGGCCCCCCGCCACAACCTGCCGGTCCAGCTGACGAGCTTCGTCGGGCGCGAGCGCGAGCTGGCCGAGCTCCGCGGGCAGCTCGACCGCAGCTGGCTGCTCACGCTCACCGGCCCGGGCGGGGCCGGCAAGACGCGGCTGGCCCTCGAGGTGGCCGCCGAGCGGCTCCACGACTACGAGGGCGGCGTGTGGTTGGTGGAGCTCGCCGCCCTCGCCGATCCCGCCCTCGTGGCGCAGGAGACCGCCGTGGTGCTGGGCATGCAGCTGCGCTCGCAGCACGATCCGGGCGCGGCGCTGGCCCGGCTGATCGGCGACCGGCGGCTGCTGCTCCTGCTCGACAACTGCGAGCACCTGATCGGCGCGTGCGCGCGACTGGCCGATGAGCTCCTGCGCGCCTGCCCCGAGCTCACGCTCCTCGCCACGAGTCGCGAGCCCCTCCACATCGGGGGCGAGGTGACCGTACGCGTTCCGTCCCTCGGGCTGCCCGACCCCGAGCTGGCGGTCCCGGTGCCCGAGCTGATGCGCTTCGAGTCGATTCGCCTGTTCGCCGAACGAGCCGCCGACGCCGCCCCGGGATTCCGCCTCACTGAAGAGAACGCCTCGCCGGTCGCCGAGGTCTGCTTCCGGCTCGACGGAATGCCGCTGGCGATCGAGCTCGCGGCCGCCCGGGCCGGGGTGCTGACCCCCGCGCAGACGGCGGCCCGGCTGCGCGACTCGCTCGATCTGCTCGGGGCGGGCCGGGGCCGACTGACCCGACAGCAGACCCTGGCGGCCACCCTGAACTGGAGCCACGACCTACTCACCGAACCCGAGCGAGTGCTCTTCCGGCGGACCGGCGTATTCGCTGGATCGTTTGGCCTCGATGCCGTGGAGGGAGTGTGCGGTGGCGACGGCCTCGAGCCAAGCGAGACGCTGGAGCTGCTCGGGCGCCTGGTGGACAAGTCGCTGATCGCCGCCGAGGAGGAGCGCGGCGAGTACCGCTACAGGCTGCTGGAGACGATTCGGCAGTACGCGCGCGAACGCCTGGCGGAGGCAGCAGAGACCCAGCGTCTGGAGGCTCGCCACCGCACCTGGTATCTGACCGTGGCCGAGGCCGCCGACCAACGGGTGGCGGGCGAGCGCTTCTTCGAGCAGGCGGAGATCGAGCTCGACAACCTACGCGCGGCGCTGGCCTCGGGACTGCGCGACGATCCCCGATCTGCCCTGCGGACCGCGGTGGCGCTATGGCCGCTTTGGATGCGGCGCGGGTACTTCAGCGAGGGCTCGCAGCTGCTGGACGCCGCGCTCGCGGCGGATCCCGCGCTCACCCCGCTGCGGGCGCGCGGGCTGGTGGCCGCGTCGGGGCTCGAGGTGCGACTGGGGCGCCCGGAGCGGATCATCCCGCTGGCCGAGGAAGCACGCGAGATCCATGCCGGGCTCGGGGACTCGCGCGCCGTGGCCGGCGCGCTCCTCTACCGCGGGGTGCTGGAGTCGGCGCGGACCCGACATGCCGCGGCCCGCAAGACCCTGGAGGAGGCGTTCGCCCAGGCGCAGCGTGAGGGCGAGACGTTGGTCGCGGCGGAGTCGCGTCACGCCCAGGGCGTGGAGGCGCATGCCCGCGGGCGGGATGACGAGGCCCGGCGGCTGATCGAGCAGGGGCTGGACCTGCTCCCCGCCCCGCCGGACTCCGATGCCTCGGTATGGGCGACGACCATCGGCCTGGTGATCGACCGCGACGGGGGCGGGCGAACCCGGATGTACTTCGAGGACACCCTGATCCTCTTCCGCGAGGTCGGCCCCGAGGCGGCGAGGGGGTACATGCTGTGCGACCTGGCGCTGGTCGCGCGGGCCCAGGGCGACTACGCCGCCGCACGCGAGGCTCTGGATCGCGCCTTGTCGCTGCATCGTGAGCGCGGGGACCCTCACGGCACCGCGGTGGCGCTCAACGGCCTCGGGAACCTGGCGCGCTCGCGCGAGCAGTTCGAGCTCGGCCGCGAATGGCTGGAGGAGGCGCTCGCGATCCGCCGCGAGATGGGCGACCGTCGAGCCACCGGGATGACCCTCGGGTGCCTTGGCCTGCTCGCCGGGCGGGCCGGTCAGCCGGACGAGGGGCGTCGGCTGATCGGGCGGGCGCTGGCGATCTTCGCCGAGACCGAGGACGGGCCGGGCAGGCCCGGGATGCTGCTCAACCTGGGCAACCTCGAGCTCGAGGCAGGCGAGGTCGACCGGGCCCTGCCGACCCTGGAGGAGGCGGCGGGGTTGTTTCGGAGCCAGGAGATCCTGCGCGGCTGGGGGTGGCCGATGTGCACGCTCGCGGACGCCGTGATCAGCGCGCCGGTCCCGGACGAGGCTCGGGCGCGCGATCTGATCGGGGAGGCACGCGGCGAATTCGGCCAGACCGAGGACGCGCGGGGACTGGCGCACGCCGAGGCGCTGGAAGGGCGGCTGGACCGGGGCCACAGGGCCGCAAAGGCGGGCTTGGATGCCGGTTAAGAGGCGGCTAAGAGGCCCGGCCTAGCGTGACCCCCGGAACCGAACCCAAGGAGGACCAGATGACGACCCAGGAGATCACACAGACGGTGCTCGGCGACGGGACGATCGCGGAGCTGGCCGAGGGCGTCCGCGGGGACGTCATCGGTCCCGGCGATCCCGGCTACGACGAGGCCCGCGAGATCTGGAACGGCGCGCACGACCGCCGGCCCGCGCTGATCGTGCGCTGCACGGGCGTCGCGGACGTCCTGAGCGCGGTCGAGTTCGCCCGCAGCCAGGACCTCGAGGTGGCCGTGCGAGGCGGCAGCCACAGCATCCCCGGCTTCTCGACCTGCGACGGCGGGATCGTGATCGACCTGGGCGCCATGCAGGGCGTCCGCGTCGATCCCGACGCGGGCACCGCCCGCGCACAGGGCGGCGTGCAGTGGGGACAGTTCGACCACGAGACACAGGCCTTCGGCCTGGCCGTGACCGGCGGGCTCGTCTCGACAACGGGTCTCGGCGGCTTCACGCTGGGCGGTGGGATCGGCTGGCTCGTGCGCAAGCATGGCCTGACCTGCGACAACCTCGTCTCCGCCGACGTCGTCACCGCCGACGGCCGGCTCGTGACCGCCAGCTCCGAGCAGAACCCCGAGCTGCTCTGGGGGCTGAAGGGAGGAGGCGGCAACTTCGGCATCGCCGTTTCGCTCGAGTACAGGGTCCACCCGGTCGGCCCGATGGTGATCGGCGGGCCGACGTTCTACCCCGGCGAGCGGTCTGGCGAGATTTTGCGGTTCTACCGCGACTTCGTCCGGGAGCTTCCCGACGAGCTGACGACGATCGCCAACCTGCTCTGGGCGCCACCCGCTCCGTTCATCCCGGAGGAGTGGCACGGCAAGCCGCTGATCGGGCTGATCGCCTGCTACGCCGGGTCCCTCGAGGACGGCCAAAAGGCGGTGGCGCCGCTGCGCGAACTCGGCGACCCGGTGGCCGACCTGATGGGCCCGATCCCGTACACCGCCCTACAGGGCCTGCTCGATCCGCTGTGGCCGCACGGCAAGCACGCCTACATGAAGGCCGGCTACGTCCGCGAGCTCGACGACGCGGCGATCGAGACGGCGACGCGCTACCACCAGGAGGCGACCTCGCCGGCGTCGGAGATCCACTTCCACCATTTCGGCGGCGCGGTCGCCCGGGTGGACGAGGACGCGACGGCCTACCGCGAGCGCCAGGCGCCGTACGTGCTGAACGTCATCGGGGCGTCGCACGACTCGGGGGGCTTCGACTCCCATGTCGACTGGGCCCAGCGGCTCTACGCCGACCTCGAGCCCTCGCTGACGGGGGGCGCCTACATCAACTTCCTCTCCGCGGAGGGAGAGGAGAGGGTGCGGGCCGCCTATGGCGAGGAGAAGTTCGCCCGTCTCCAGGCCCTCAAGGACGAGTACGACCCCACCAACATGTTCCACCTCAACCAGAACATCCCGCCGAGCGGGGCGTAAGGGGTAAATGGCCTGACGCGATAACGGAGCGGACCGAAAAGCCCCGCATTTGCGGGGCTTTTCGATGTTGGCGGTCGATCGGCGCTTCGCCTTCCTGTCGCACCTATTCCCGCAGCCCGGCGGCCTCGAGGGCTTCGGCGCCGCTGGAATAGAGCTCGACGCGAACGATCTTGCCGCGGCGAAGCCTGTAGAGGTATCCCGTCTGCCCGTGGACCTCCGCTCCGCTGGTTCGCCCGCGCCCATGGTGGCGCGCGAGCAGGAAGACGACATCGCCCAGATCCCGCGCTTCCTCGATGTCGAAGTGATAGCCGGGCGCAAAGGTCGCGAACCAGTTGCCAAACCACTGTCCAACCGCGTGGCGGCCCTTGAAGGTTCCGCCCTCGAGGAAAGCGTGGGGGTCCACGACGAGCTCCACGTCCTCCGCGTAGTGGCTCATCGCACGCGGGAAGTCCCGCTCGTTGGTGGCCGCGAACTGGTCGAGCACGACCTCGACGTTCTCCTGCGACATCGCCCGCGAAGTATCTCCCTTGGTCAACGAGGCCGTCGGGGGCTCCGCTCCCCGGGCAAGCCGGGAGGGGGCGTCCGGCGCTCAGGCACGCGGTCCAGCGGCGACCGCAAGCCGGTGCAGCCGGGCCCGCCCCTCGACCAGGCAACGATTGACCTTGGTCAACAGGTCAGTTAGTCACCTCGTCCTACCGCCTTTGGAAGTGGCTGCAGCGGCCTGACCGTCTTGAGGTTAAGGGTCCACATTCCCAGGCGTTTGACACTTTCCGTCAGGTCCTTCCTCCGATGGTGGTCGGGGCATGAACTGCCGCTTGCAGACGCCTGGGCCGCACCCGCATCCGCCCTGACCCCACGGCGACATCGCCCGCGTCGGCCTCGTCCCGACGAAAGGACGTGATCAGACCATCCGCCCCGACGCTGGCCCATATAGCCCACGACGGTGATGAGCCGAGGATGAGCGGAGGATGCCTCCCAGACCGGTAAGACCGACCGTCGCAGTGCGCTTCAGCGCAGGGCAGGCAGAGCGAATCGCGGTAAAGCTGCGCCTGGGCGCGTTCGAGCTCTGCGCCACCGAGCCACCCGGATACAAGTCCGATGGGCCGAGGGCTACTGCCTCCCCCATAACGGGGGCAGTACGCCTCGAACCTCCCCGAACGTGTCCACCGCTGGGCCGCGCCGGGATGTACCGACCCTGGTACGGGGAGCGAGCCGAGCGGTGCGCGAGGCAAGCGACTGCAGGTTGACCTTCGCAAGGAAGCGCCGTCCCCGCGGCGCTTCGCTTGCACCCGAACATTGAGGGGACCTGCCGGTTTTAGGCACGAAATCCTGTCATGACCGTCTTGCGCAGGTATGTGTTCTGCGCTCTTGCGACCACTCCCCGCCCCCGCCCTTCCTTCCCGATCCGAGCGTATCCTGCTGCCCGGTTCGTGCCTGACTACGCACGGCGGATCGAGGTCTTGGTTTAGGAGCTATCGGTGCGGGGGTGGTGCCGTCAGGATCCTGCCGCACACATGGGCTACGCGTCCAGAGCTATTCAGCTTTTGGCGGCGCGCGCCGAGAACACCGACAGATTCCAGACACTCAACCGGGAGGTTGAATGCCGCTGTTAGGTTCAGCATTGGTCGGTAGCTCGCCTCATCTTTGGGGCCCAAGTCGCCAGGAACGCCGCGGACACACGGTCGTTCGATGCGACTTCTGCGGGTCGGCTACGGCGCGTTGGCACTACTCGGTCAGCGACGGACGCGGCTGGAGGGCCTGCCAGACCTGTCACAGGACGATCGAGGCCGACGATCGTGAAGCCCTCGTCGAGCGTGTTGTGCTGAGCAACCGGCGCATCAAGTTGCCGGGTCGCTCTGCTTGGCCGTCCCGTCGGCGCAGTCGGGCGCTCCACGAGGACTTCTGGCTCAAGCGAGTCGGCACGGCTGAGGCGCTCTAGCCAGCCCTGCCGCCCAGCCGCGCCAGGCTCGATCAGTCTGAATCCTCCCGCTGTTGTCGGCAACTCCGCTGGTGGCGCGGGCTGAATTCCGGATCGCGGTTGTCGTGCTCATGTGATCTCTCCTCGTTGTCGTCCGGTTGTCAGCGGTCGACGACGACGTCGCCGATCGGAGCCGATATGCAGATCTGGATCTCCTCGTCCTCGCTCGAGGACACCTCGCCCGTGGAGAGGTTCCTCACCTTCCCCGCCGTCTTTCGGCGCGAGCAGGCGCTGGAGGCGTTCCGAACCCAGATGCCCGTGAAGTTCGACACCGCCGACGAGGACGTTTGGATCAACGGCGTCGCGGTGACGATCCGCGATGACGGCCGCGCGGACTCGATCGAGCAGCTGCTGGTCCCCGCCCCAGCCTGAGCTATGACGTAGGCGGCTGGACGCTGCCTCCGTACATGGGCAGCTCGACGCCGGGTCCCTCCCGCAGGATCTGCTCCCACATCCGGGAAACACCGGCGGTCCCGTACTCGCGGACCCGCTTCACCGCGTCGAGGTCCAGGACGTCCGTCATCAGCTCCTCCGATTCGCCTGCCGCGAGCCGCACCAAACCCTCTGGGTCGACGATCACGCTGCGCCCCAGCCCCGCCGGTGCCGCAGCGTTCAGCGATACGACGTAGAGCTGATTGAAGATCGCGTTCGCCCGCGCCATCACCAGCTCCGCCTCGCGGTCGCTCGTCGTGGTCAGGGTGGGCTGGAGCACGACCTCGGCGCCCATCCACGCGAGCTGGCGGAAGGTCTCGGGGAAGTTCCCGTCGTAGCAGATGGCCAGCCCGATCCGGCCGATGTCGGGGACATCGAAGGTCACGAAGCGATCCCCCGCCGCGCACGACTCGTGGGGCTGCCAGGGGAAGACCTTCCGGTACCGCGCGACGAGCTCACCGTCAGGCGACACCACCACGGCCGTGTTGTGGATTCGGCCGTCGTCGGCGCGCTCGTAGATCGACCCGGGCACCAGCCAGAGCCCGGAGTCGCGCGCGATCTCGCCGAGGGCCTCAGTGAGGGGACCTGGGATCTCGCCGGCAGCCTGGCCCGCGTATCCCGCGTGCTCCTCGAGCAGGGGGGGCGGAGCCGACAGGTGGAGTTCCGGCAACAGCAGGAGCTGCGCGTGCGGCGCCGTTTCGCGGACGACCCCGGCCCGGTCCGCCAGCTGCGCGAGCGTCGCCTCTGGATCGCGCGGCACCGGCGCGACCTGCAGGGCGGCGAGCGAGAGTGCGCGCAATTCGGTCAGTCGTTGACCACGGCGTTGAAGGCCTGCGTCACCTTGCGCCCTGCTCCCCGGGCAGCACGGGCAACGTCATACCCCGAAGAAGTATTTGAGCCTTTGAAGACGACCATGCCCGTCTCCGGTTTGCCGACGGTGCCCGCGCGACGCAAGAGTGCGCGCTCGGACGCGCTGTCGCCGTGACGCCTTGCGCCCTCGGAATCTGCGGAAAGGCTTAGGGACTTTCATCACGAGGAGTCTAAGCCGGATTTCGGCACGCCGGGAAACCATTGAAGGCGTCGAACGCCCAGCTGCACCGCTCCACGTTCTCCTGCGACATCGCCTACTCCTAAAGCCCGGCGGCTTCGAGGGCTTCCTCGCGGGAGAGGTAAGAGTCCAATCGGACGAGCTTGGCGTCCCGCACCGTCCACGCTTGGAAGATCGTCATCTCGGCGGGTATGCCACTGGCCCTCCCGGAAGCATTGAGCTTCAACGCTACGAAGAGGCGGTCTCCAGCGTCAGTGATCTCCTCGGCCTGCCAGTGGGCGTGGCCGATGATCTCGCCGACCTTCTCGAACCAAGCCCGGACGCCGGCGCGCGACCTCGAGCAGGAGGCAAGGCGCCGCGCTGAGCTCAGCCGGCGGCGACAGTCTCCGGATCCGGCTCCTCACCCTCGAGGGAAGGCGCATCACCAATGCCCGAAGGGAGGACGCGCAGCGCGTCCACGGGTAGGTGGAGCTGCACTGGGGTGCCCTGCTCGTAGGGGATTCCGCCGCCGGTGTTCTGAACGAGCGCCTGGAGCGCTTCCCCGGTGGCGCCCCGGACGATCACCTGGATCGCCGAGCCCACGTAGACGACGCGCTCCACCATGCCCGGGATGCGATTCGGCCCCGACGGAGACCCGTGCTCTTCGAGCTCGATGCGCTCCGGTCGGATGACGATCTTCGCCTCCCCGGTGACGTCGCGGTCCGTTCCGCGCGTCTCGAGCTCGTAGCCTTCCAGCGCGACGTGGCAGGCGCTCGTGCCGGCATTGACGATGGTGGCCTGCATGAGGTTCGACACGCCGAGGAAGTCGGCGACGTAGAGCGTCTCGGGATCCTCGTAGACGTCCTGAGGCGCCCCGACCTGCTCGATGTGCCCGCGGTTCATGACCGCGAGCCGGTCGCTCATCGTGAGCGCCTCCTCCTGGTCGTGGGTGACGTAGAGGAACGTGATGCCGACCTGCTGCTGGAGCGACTTGAGCTCGATCTGGAGGGCCTTGCGGAGCTTCGCATCGAGGGCGCCGAGCGGCTCGTCCAGAAGGAGCACGGTCGGGTTGAGGACGAGAGCGCGCGCTAAGGCAACGCGCTGCTGCTGCCCGCCCGAGAGCTGGGACGACCGGCGCCCCTCGTAGCCCGGAAGCTGGACGAGCTCAAGCGCCTTGCCGACGCGCTCGCGGATCTCGGCTTTCGGCCGCTTCGCCCGCTTCAGCCCGTAGGCGATGTTGTCGTAGACGTTCAGGTGCGGGAAGAGCGCGTAGTTCTGGAACACGGTGTTGACGTTGCGCTGGTGAGGCGGTGTGTAGGCAACGTCTGTGCCGTCCAGGAGGATCTCACCGGAAGTCGGTTGCTCGAAGCCGGCGATCATTCGCAGAGTGGTCGTCTTCCCGCAGCCGGAAGGCCCGAGGAGCGAGAAGAACTCACCACCCGGGATGTGGAGATCGATGCCGTCCACCGCGGTCACCTCGGCGAACTGCTTGGTCAGCTTGCTCAATTCGATTTCGCCGCGTGCCATTGGTCTCCCGAAACTAGGTGAGGTTGAAGGCGCCGCCGAAGTCCTCCGCCGCTTTGCCCGCCTGACGCTCTCCGCGGGTGAAGAAGCGCCAGGTGAGGAAGCCGGCCGTGACAATGAGGAGGGTTGACACCATCATGATCGTTGCGATCGCGTTCACAGACGGTAACGGCGCGGCGCGCGTCGCTGCGTAGATCTGGATCGGGACGGTGTCCGTGGGTCCGCCGCTTGACAGCCACTGGCTGATGACGAAGTCGTCGGCCGAGATGGCGAACACCACGGCGGCCGAGGCGACGATCGCCGGGGTGAGCAAGGGCAGGAGGACGCTCCTCAACGCGACGAACGGCGAGGCCCCGAGGTCGGCTGCGGCCTCCTCGTACTGCCTGCCGATCGAGAACAGCCGACCGCGCACGATCACGACCACGAAGGAGATCGAGAAGGTCACGTGGCCGAGGATCTGGGCGACGGTTCCCGTGTGGACGAATGTGAAGATGTGGGTGAAGACGAGGAGGAGCGACACGCCCATGACGATCTCGGGCGTGACCAACGGAAAAAGCATGATGAAGTTGGAGGTGCCGGAGCCGCGACTGTGCCAGCGGGCGAGACCGAGGGCGAGCAAAACCCCGATCGGGATAGCGATGAGAACGTCCGCTCCCGCCAGCTTGAAGCTCTGAACAAGAGCATGCCGAAGGTTCGGGTCGTGCCAGACCGAGTCCACTGGATCCCCCCAGTACCAGCGTGTCGAGAAGGAGCTCCAGACCGTGCGCGAGCGGGTCGCATTGAAGGAGAACTGCACCGCGATCAGCACCGGGACGATCGACCACAGGATGTAGGTCCAGGTGAAGACGCGCAGGAAGCGCGGCTTTCCCCATGGGTTGCGGAACCAGCCGCGCGAGCGAGTCAAGGTCGAGGGCTGCCGCCTCGCTCGCGGCTCGGCAACGGTCGTCACAGCGCCCCCACCGCCCCGACTTCGCGTTGGGCGCGATGGATGCTCCACATGTAGTAGAGCATGAGGATCGTCAGGAAGGCGGCAAGCACGATCGTGAGCGCGGCGCCGATCGTCGGCTGCGGGCCCCCATGGAAGTAGAGGTCGATCTGGTTGCCGATCATCGACGTCTTCGGCGAGCCCGAGACGATGTTCGGCGTGTAGTAGTCGCCGAACATCGGTAGCGTGATGAGGACGGCGCCCCCCAGAATGCCGGTTTTCGAGAGCGGGAGGGTGACCGTGCGAAACGCGGACCAGGGGCTCGCACCGAGGTCACGTGCCGCTTCCAGGTGGCTGCGGTCGATGCGATCGAGCGAGGCGAAGAGCGGCAGGATCAGGTATGGGATGTAGCCGTAGACGAGGGCGAAGATAACGGTCGAGGCGCTCCCGCCGAGCCAGTCCCGCGGCTGGCTGAGCACGTGGGTGAACATCAGGAAGCGGTTCACGTAGCCGTCCGCCTGCAGGAGATTCACCCAGGCGAGCATTCGCATCATGTAGCTGATCCAGAGGGGCAGGATGATCAGGATGAGAATGACGCCTTTCCACCGCCCCGCGTGCCGGGCCGCGTAGTAGGCGACCGGATACCCGATCAGCAGGCAGAGGGCCAGGGAGACGAGGACGTAAACGATCGTCCTGACCCCGACGTCGAACCAGATTCCTCCCGGCGCGAGCCGACTGAGGACCTCGTTTAGCCAACCCACGTTCCATTCGAGCGGGTTCCAGATGGGAACCGGTTGGAAGAGGATCGGGTCGACCTTTCCCAGCGCGACCCCAAGGACCGCATAGAACGGAACGACGAAGAGGAGAACTAGCCAGAGAACGCCCGGGAGCGCAAGACCGGGCCACAACCACCGCCGGTACACGACGCCCTAACGCTCGCGCCCCGGACCCGTCAACTTCCTCCTCCGGCGAGGAAGTTCGAGTAGCCGTCCTCCCACAGCTGCTGTCCCCGAGACGTTAGCGTCCCGTACTGCAGCGAGTCGGGCCCGAAATCATCGTTCGTCAGAACGCTGTTCGCCAGGTTCTCGGGCACGACTCCCTTCTGCACCAGGGTGCTCGGGTCGATCTCGTTCAGCGGGGGCTGATACCCGTTGAAGTCGACGAAGTTCTCATAGGCGACGCCGTTGTCGAGGAGGTAGTTGAGGAAGAGATGCGAGAGCACCGGCTTCTTCGTGGTCGAGCAAATCGCGAAGCAGTCGCTCTGGACCGGCACCTTGCCGCGGGGTGCCTTCCAGTAGGCGAGGGCGCTCGCTGGCGTTCCCTTCGGGAGGTAGTAGATGTAGCCCGCGATCATGTCCCCCGACCACGCCTGGTGGAGCCAACTCGACCCCTCCGGGACCGTCTGGTACTGGAGGTCGTCCACCTTGATGTTGCAGACGGCGTAGAGCTCCTTGAGGTCGGACACTGCCTGGTTCACGAGCGCGGGATCCTCGGTGTTGATGTCCGTGATCCCCTTGCGCAGGAGCGCCATGCCGATCGTCTCCCGGTTCTCGGAGAGGAGCGCCACCTTGCCCTTGTACGCCTGAGACTCCCAGAAGATGTCCCACGGCTGGTCCATGCCAGCGATGTCCTTTTTGATCTGGTCCGCCCGCCATGCGATGCCGGTGGCGTAGCAGGTGTAGGGAACGGTGTAGCGCGACTCGCCGTCGTAGAACGGGTCGACGAGCTGCGGCCAGATGTTCTTCTGGAGGTTCGGGATGTAGTCGAGGTTGAGCGGCTTGATCAGCTTGCCGGCAACGCCGATATCGAGCGTGTCCGGCGTGATCTCCATCACGTCGGGCGTGACCCCTCCGGAGGCAAGCCGCTGGAGTCCGGAGTTGACGTTGTCGAACGGCGTGTACTGGACTTGGACGCCGTACTTGGCCCCGAAGTCGTTGAGGACCTTCTTGTAGAGGTAGGAGGGATAGTTGAAGACGGTGAACGTCCCGCCTGTCTCCGGCTTGAGCCCCGACTTGATGGGATCCTCCCAACGCGGCAGGGTCACGCGCTTGTCGGGCCGCGCGAGTGGCAGGCCTCCCGGCCCGGCGAGGCCCTGGGGGACGCTCGTCGTGTTGCCGCAGGCGGCGAGCAGGCCGTCAACACCGGAGAAGGCCGCGGCGGCACCTGCGCTTCGTAGCAGGAAACCGCGCCTGCTCAGGGAGTTCGGTCGTTCCTTCGGGTGGTGCGTCATTCGAGTCCCCTCCTGGATTCGGTGTCCGCAAGGTCGGGCACGGTCTCACGGACAGCATCCCCCGATCCATCCCCGGCCGCGGTCTCGTAGGCCGCCGCGCCCAACTCACAGTCGAGGAGCGATTCGGCCATCTCGAGGGCACAGCGAAGCATCCGCTCGCGAGGTACATCGGGGTCATGCAGCGTCGCTTGGACGGCGAGTCCGTCGAGGAGCGCGCTGAGCAGCAGAGCCACCTCGTCGGCATCGGCCTCGCCGAACTCACCCGCCGCCTGCCCGGCTCGGATCACGGCCGCGATCTCGTCGCGCCAGCGGTAGTCGAGTCGCTGACGGGCCTGGCGGGACGCCGGATCGCGCAGCGCGCGGGCCCACAGCTCGATCCACAGGGTCCAGTCGTACTCCTCGGCTGAAGCCTCGATCATGAACCGCAACTGGTCGCGCGGGCGCTCCAACAGGTCCATGCGCTTGCGCATCTCGACGTAGAAGCGCTCCTCGTCGACGGTCAGCGCCTCGGCGAGCAACTCGTCCTTCGACTCGAACCAATAGAGAACCGCCGGGGGGCTGGTGCCCGCGCGCTCGGCGACGTCCGCGATTCGCGTCGACGCGAGGCCGCGCTCGACGATCACGTCGGCGGCGGCCCTGAGCAACTGGGGTCTGCGTATGTGGTCGATCTGTGGACGCGGGCTCACACCCGGCCTCTCCTCCGCCCGAAAGCTGATCTTCCGTTCAAACTATCACCGCTCGGGCTGAGATGCGAGCAAGCCGGACGCCACCCCCAGCTCGCGGGAAAGCACGAGGGCGCGCGCTCGGACTGGCGGTACCTCGCTCGCGCTCGCGGCATTCCGTCCCGGCTCCGTATTCGTGGGGGACCAGCAGGCCCCAAATAAGTTCGCAAACCCCTCTCTGAGGCCAAAAAAGGGGTCTGCGAGCTTCGGGCTCCAGCGAGGCCCGAGGGAGCCTTGCCTGGTGGAGGCTGGTGACGATGAAGGCCCCACCGCTAACAGCGGAGAACCGAGTCAGACCGGTGAGCGGGATCGCGTCGACGACTTGGCTGGCTGGCGCGGTCGCCACACCCATCCCGGTAGAGCTTCCAGTCGCTTCCGCCGCTCCTTGGAGTGTCGGGCAAGGCCCCGCTTTCCACGCTGAGCGCGCAGCCAGGCTCCCAGCCTGAATCCATCCGCTGTTCGGTAATCCTTCGGAACCCGGCAGTGGCCCTCCCGCTCTGCGAATTCACACAGCCGAGCGAAGCCTTCCTCCCACTTGGCTTCGCGGGTGTCCCAAACCCAACCGGGCAACTTCTCCACGCTTCGACGTTGAACCTCGCTGAGTCGGCTACGGCGCGTCCGTAGCCCGACCACCCAACTACCCAATTTGAATTCGTCCTCATCTCGGTAGCCCGACGGGACGCGGCTATGTCCCTCGCGGTCGACGAAGCGAAGCAGGTGCCCGTACGCGAACTCCCACGCCCGACTCGTCGAGCAGAAGGCGGAGCGCGACGAACGACATGCTCGACTTCTGGAACGACCTCAGCCGGTCGGTGCGCGAGGAGATCCTAAACGCCGACTCGGTGCGGGAGGCGAACACGGCGCTCCAGGAACGCTTGGCGGCGATCTACGTCCGCAGCCCGAAAGGCGGGCGGCCGCGGCTCGACTTTGTCTTGCGTGAGCGGGAGCCAGGAGCGCCGCTGGTTTCGGCGCGGCTGGTGGCGGTGGACCCCGACAACCCGGACCACGAAGGGCTTGTTGAGGGCTGGCTGTTCGCTCCTGCCCAGAAACAAACTGATCCGTTGACCTTGGTCAACAGGTCGGGATGTCACCTGTTCCTGCCGCCCGTAGTTACCGACTCAGGGCCAACCGGGTGTCGCCTGTAGCCAGCTAGCTAGAACTTTTCGTACGCGCCGATGTCGGGGTGCTTGCCGCGCTTGACGCCGCGCTGGTCGCGGCTCGGGGCGCCCGAGCCGGCGTGGTTGATCGCCGGGCTGCGCTTTAGCAGGGCGATCGTCTTGGTCGGGCCGCCGTTGTTCTTCAGCGAGCCGAGCTTCGGGTCCGAGGTGAGGATGTTCGGCGGACCGAAGCCCGTGCAGCCACTTAGGCTCGTCAGCAGGTTGACCCCGGCCGAGCTGAACGAGCCAAAGCAATCGGGGCTGCCGCCACCCTGGCCGACCGTGTTGAGGGCGACGATCGAGTTGCGGACGACGAACGACCCCTCAAAGCGGTAGATCCCTCCGCCGTCCCCGGTGCCTATGTCGTTGGCCTCCGCCCGGTTGCGGACCACCGTGACGCTGTTCAGCAAGGTGGCACCGGAGTTGACTCCCCCGCCGGAACCGTTCGTGACGTTGCCGGCGATCGTCGAGTTCGTGACGCTCAACAAGTCCCCCTCCGTACCGATGCCGCCGCAGCAGCCGTCGGCGAAGTTGCCGCTGATCGTTGATCTGTTGATCGTGGCCGCACCGCCGCTGTTGCTGTAGATGCCGCCGCAGCAGCCGGCGGCGCTGGAGTTGCCGCTGATCGTGCTCTTGCTGATCGTCAGCGGCCCCGAGGTCTCGATCCCCCCGCCGTTGAATCCCGCGTTGCCGCTGACGGCGCTCTTGGCGAGCCCGAGCGAGCCGTGATCCAGCTCGATCCCACCCCCGCTGCCGCTCGATGTCTTGCCGCCGCGAATCTTCACGTACCTGAAGCTGGCGCTCGCCGCGCTCGCCGGACCGACCTCGAAGACGCGGTCGATGGCGTTAGCGTCGACCGTCGCCCGCTTCTTGTTGGAGCTGACGATCCTCAGCGAGTCGAGGATGTCCAGGTCGCCGGTCGCGTCGGCATCCTCGTCGCCGGCGCTGTTGGGGATGCTCAGGTCGTAGGTCTTGCCACCCAGCAACACGATCTTGTCGGTGCCCAAGCGGTTGTTTGCCTTGGTGACAGCCTCGCGCAGGGTGAGGCCGTGCTTGGGGTCGTCGTTGAGCTTGGTCGGGTGGTAGATGTTGGCGAGGGCGCTTGGTGCCAGCGCCAGCCCGGCCGCTGCGACGATTGCGCCGCCGACGGCTCGACGTGCACGCGAGCCTGCGACGACCTGCATGAGACTTGCTCCCCTGGAGGACAATTCAAGGCGAGCCTACAGCGGAACCACAGGGACTCGGACGGGAGGGGTTACGCTGACCCCTGCATGCTGCTCAGCTTCCAGATGCTCCCCGAGCAGCCAGTGCCGGAGCTTCTGGATGCCGTGGCGCTCGCCGACGGGCTGGGCTATCACGGGTGCTACAGCGCCGACGAGATCTACCACAAGGACGCCTGGCTTCTGTTCGCCGCCGCTGCGCAGCGCACGGAGCGGATCAGACTCGGACCCTGCGTGGCGCCCATCTACATGCGGGAGCCAACCTACGTCGCTCAACTCGCCGCCACGCTCGACGAGTTGAGCGGCGGACGCGCCGAGGTCGTCTTCGGCATCGGCAATATCGCAATGCTCGAGCAGTACGGCATCGAGTGGCGTGGAACCCGTCCGATCGCCCGCCTGCGCGAGGCGCACCAGGTGATGCGAACAGTCCTCGACGATGGCGCGATCGACTTCAAGGGTGACTTCTACAGCTACACCGGCGTGACGACGGCAGCCCGCCCAGTGCAGGAACACCTGCCGCTGAAGGTAGGCGCGATGGGTGGCCCCAAGTCGATGCAGCTAGCCGGCGAGATCGCCGACGGCCTACACACCGCCTGCGCCTATTCGCTCAAGGCGCTGGGCTATGCCGCCGAGCACTTTCGCGTCGGCGTCGAGCGCGCCGGCCGGAGCCTGGACGGCCTCGACCTCGGCGACTCCCTGCTCGGCGCGATCGCTCCGGACGGCGAGGTTGCGCGTCGCGCGGGCCGAACCCTGGCAGCGTTCTACATCCCGTCGATGCCGCCGGCGCTGCTCGAACGACACGGAATCGAGCCGGAACGGGTCGTGTCGGTCACCGAGGCCTTCGCCGCCGGCGACGTCCAACGCGCGCTTGAGGCCACGCCGAAGGAGATCGCCGACCGGATCATGGTCGCCGGCACACCCGAGGACTGGGTGAGGTGGCTGACGGAGACCTACGCCCCCGCGGGTCTCAACCACGCCCTGGTCTCATTCACGGATCCATTCACTTTGAGGGCCTGGGCCGGGATCGAGGTGGAGGGCTTACCCGATCTGGGAGAACAGGTTCGGATCGTGGGCGAACAGGTAATCCCCGAACTGGGCTCGCTCTGAAGGCCCGCCTGCCCCGGCGCTCAGGGCCGTAGCCCGGAAGCCTCTGCAAGCCGATACAGCCGGGCCCTCCCCTCGACCAGACATCGATTCACCTTGGTCAACAGGTCGGGATGTCACCTGGTCCTGCCGCCTCTGGAGGTGGCCGCCACCACCTGACCGCCCCCTGCGGCAGGTTCGCATTCCCCGGAATACCGGCCCATTTCCTCAGGTTTGGCCCTGCCGGCCTTCTCGGTCGGGCTTCAAGCGGCAAAGGGTCACCTCTGCCCTCGCTTTCATGCGAAACCAGGACCGAGCCGTGCAGCGCCGCCTATTGAGTGAGACGGGGGACCGCGCGGCGAGGTCACGGGTCCCACCGCCTCAGACCTGGCCAAGCCAATGCGGCGGAACCGCGCCGAGTGCATCAATCGTTCTGGCCGGCGAGCCCCTGCCAGTTGATCCGCTTCTGTTCGTAGTCGGGCGGCAGATAGAGCTCGAGGTCCTCCACCACCTCGAGCCAGCGCAGGGCCCCCTTGAAGTCGCGCCAGCGCGCGCTCGCCTCTGCGGATGTCAGCGCCAGCTCGACGACGTCCTCGTGCCCAGCCGATAGCCCGCGCCCCTCGTCGCCGTAGGGCGGCTCCACGTCCACGAGCTGCTTGCGTTTGGACGTCGGATATCCCGCCTTCGCCGCCAGGTAGGGCGCCAGATAGCGCCCCGCCACCTTTGCCGGTGGCCACCAGAGCACGCTGCGAGCCGCCTCTGATGAGACCGGCCCCAGGCCCAGGTCGGGTTGCGCCCGAAGGAAGCGCGGAGCATGGCCCGTGATCAGAGCCCCACGGAGGACGGGCCGGAAGAGCTGGGGGGTCACGGGGGCACCGGCGGCGGCCGCGATCGCGCTCGCCGCGGCGTCCGCCTGCTGGGCCGCGAGCCCGCCCTGCTTGATCGGAAACGACGTGATATCGCCAGCGGCGTAGACGCCATCCAGGCCCTCCACGGTGCCGTAGCGGTCGGTGGGGACGAGCTTGCGCGGGCCGACGCGTGGAAGGCCTGGAAGCTCTGGGCCCACCGGGACGGGCACGGCGACAACGCGATCGCATTGCACGGCGACAACGCGATCGCGCTCGAGCTTTGCTCCATCGTCGAGCTGGAGCGCGCCGGCCTCGAAGGCAACGGGCGCCCACCCGAGATGCAGCGCCACGCCGGCCTCCTCGAGCAGGCTCTTCACGCTGGCGCTGGCTCGGGCCCCGAACAGGTTCAAGGGTTGCGACTCGGGGCTCACGAGATGAAGGTCCAGAGCCCTCCCCAGCTCGCGCGCTCGGGCCGACGTCAGGAGCGCCAGCTCATACAGCGGCAGCGGCCAGGCGGCATCGCGCGGCATCGCAAACGCAATGCTCGAGACTCGGCCCTGCTCGATCTCACCGAGTAGCGCCTTGAAGCGGGGGGCATCCCGGGAACCGCGGAAGGTAAGGGCGCCGGGCACGGCCTCGGCCGCGTCCACGCCGATCGCAACGAGCAGCGCGTCGTACTCCAGCTCGCCGCCATCCGTACTAACGGCCTTCCTGCCCTCGGGATCAACTCGCGCAAGAGCCTCTCCTCGGAAGCGAGCATCGTGCTCGCGAGCGATCTCGCCGAGGGGAAAGCTGCGCGGGTCGGTCAGGTCGAAGGGCTCTGCGACCGAGAGCGGTCTGGAGACAAACTCCTGCTGCGGCGCGAGCAGGGTCATTTCGACTCGCTCGCTGGCTAGCTCGTGCAGAGCCAACAGGGCCTCGAGACCCGCAACCCCCCCGCCAGCGATCACCACTCGGAACCGACCCATACGGCGACCGTATGTCCGAATGGCGACGACTACATCCGGGCCCTCGCGGATCGCCGTCCGTAGTGATTACGGAGCACCCGCAGCGACGGTCGTGACACGAGTCCGACCGCGTCTGATCGCCGTGCGTGACCAGCCGCATTTGAGTGTGGAGCCGCCGCGGCCTCACCCTCGACAAGCGATCAACTGCGGCAGCGACACCACCGACAAAGGCGATCTCGACAAGATTCCTCTTGATCCCAACTCCGTGGTGAAGGGTTGCGAGACCAAGGCGCGGCACTGAGCGGCGCTATACCGAGCCCTGAGCGCCCGGGCCTCCCAGGAATACCGTCCCATTCCCTCAGGGCTGGCGCTGCCGCCCCTGCTCGTCTCGCTCTCCCACCCGCGATGCGCGGGCCGCGCGGCTCCCTGTGGCCCCTCCGCCATACGTCCACCCACAGCGCCGTCCGAGTCTCGAACCCGTGATGTGTCTTGCCTCCGCGGGTTCTTGCCGATGAAGAGTCGACAAGCCCAAGAGGGCGGGAAAGGAATCGACGATGTTCAAACGACACTTGATCGTGCTGGCCATGTTGGTCGCGGTCGGAGTCTTCTTCGCGGGCT
>JAHEXV010000101.1 GCA_023251935.1 bacterium
CGCAGGCGCCGCCGCCGCGGCGCCGGTGGCGGCCGGGCGGGCACCGCGCTGCAGGCGACCTTCGACCACGGCGCCGAGGAGGGCTTCGGGCTCTGGCTCGATCCCGCGGTCGCCGACGACCCCGTCTACGCGGAGCACTGGGCCGGCCACCGGCAGATCGAGGTGACGATCGAGCCGGACCGAATCGTCATCAGGCGCGCCTGAGCGGGCGCGGGATCGCGATCAGGCGCGCTTGACGCGGGGCCGCGGCCGCGGCCCGTCGCCGCCCCGTCCCTGGCCGTCCTCGCCTCGCCCCTCGCCGTCGTTGCGAGCTCGGCGCCGCCCGCCTCTCCCCTGCCGCATCCCCCAGGTCTGGGGCGAGACCTTGGCGAGATCGTCGCGCAGGCCCTCGAGCACCCGCAGCTCGTGGGCGTCCGCGCCCGAGGCCAGGAGCTGCCTCATCTTCCGCAGCCGGACCGCGACCGGCTCCTCGGAGAACAGGTACAGGGAGATGTCGCCGTCGAGCTCGCTGCGCTCGTCGATCGCGATCCCGCCGGACCTGCCGACGTCGCGAAGCAGGCGAACCAGGCGCGCCCCCTCGGTGTCGCCCAGCCGGCCGAGCTCGGGCTCGTCGCCCTCGGCCCCGTCGCCCGGGTCGGCCCCGCCGTCGGCCCCGAGGCCGTCGCCGGAAGCGGGCGCCAGGACCGCCGGCGGCAGGCGGTCGACGATCGCGGTCCGCAGCGCACTGCGGTCCGGGCCGCTCAGCGAACCCACGCCCGCCTCGGGGTCGAACTTGAGCGCCGAGCGGCGCCGCAGCGCCGAGGTGGTGATGTGCCGGATCGGATCCCAGTGGTAGCGCGGGATGATCCGAAGCAGGAACAGCGACGCGAACCAGACGAGCATCAGAGCGGCGATCACCGGCAGCTTCGGCAACTCGCCGGCCGGGTGGAGGAAGTGGAAGCCAACCGCGATCGCCGTCGCGACCAGGGTGGCGAGCGACATCGCGACATACGGGAACTCGAGCGGCCGCGAGCCAAGCTGCGAGCGAAGGAACATGACGATCATCGGAATCAGGAACGCGGCCAGCATCGCGATCGGCGCCGCGTAGATGCCGAGGTTCGTGCCGCTCAAGAGCAGCAGCATGAACCCGATGTAGGAGACCGCCACCAGGACCGTCGCGATCACGAAGTTGCGCCGCTTGTTCGGATAGCTCGCGTACTGGCTGACGCTGCGGTAGAGCGCCGGCATCGACATCGCGCCGGCGGTCAGCGGGATCAGCGGCGCCGCGGACTCGAAGCGAGGGCCGCCGATCTGGATCAGGATCTCCCCGCCGAGCACCATCGCGAGCACGGCGGTCAGGGTGAGCAGCCAGAAGTAGGCGAGCATCTGGCCGTTGGCCACCGCCACCCCGTACTCGCGGATGAACGCCTCGTAGCTGGCCGTCTTGCGAACCGGCCGCAGCGCGATCCGGAAGCCCTGGGGGAGGAAGGCGACCATGAAGCCGGTCCGCGAGGCGAGGTTGTAGAGGCCGATGTCCTTGTGGTCGACGAACCGGGAGAGCACGAACGAGTCGGCGTTCTGGACGATCCACATCGACGAGGCGATCGGCGCCCGGATCGCGCCGCGCGAGAGGATCTGCTTCAGCTCACCGAACGAGAAGGCGACCTGGAAGCTCTTCCAGATCAGCGCGATGCAGACCACGGTCGCCGTCGTGGTTCCGATCGTCTGCCCGATGATCGCTCCCTTGACACCCGCGCCGGCGGAGAGGATGGCGATGATCGCGATCAGGTTGAAGGTCGGGCGGGCGGCCTCGATCAGGGCATAGGTGAGCCCGCGGCCCTCGAACCAGAGCACCATCTCGGCGAGCTTGAAGAGCGCCCAGACCGACCCGGTGATGGTGGCGAAGACCACCGCGTCGGCCTGGCCCGGATCGTGGAGTAGGAACTGGGCGATCTGGGTCCGGAATGCGAACGCCAGCGCGACCGCCGTGGCGGCCAGGAACGTGGTCCAGAGCACCCCGACGCCGAGCGTGTAGGTGGGGAGCACCGAGGCCTGCTCCTGCTCATCGTCGCCCTCGACGTCATCGTCATCGTCGTCGGAGACGCCGAAGGTCCGCATCATCGTCCCCGGCTTGGAGAGCACGTGGATGATCTGGGTGACCAGGCCGGTGAGGAAGAAGAGCAGCGCGTAGGCGCCGAGCTTGCCGGGCCCGAGCATCCGCGCGACGACCGCGATCGAGCCGTAGTGGAGGATGTTGGTGAGCAGCAGGGAGAGGCCCTGCATGCTCGAGAACCGCGCCAGCTGGGCGCCGAGCAGGGCGCCGGCGCCGCCCGGATGGGTGTGCTTGCGCTTCGGCTGCTCGGACCGCCCCGGCTTCCGCGGCTTCCTCGAGGGCCCGGGCCTCTGCGGCTTGTCGTCGGGCTCGGTCATGCGTCCCAGATCGACCAGGTCGCGAACTCCCGCCCGGTCAGCTCCCGCAGCTGCTCGGCGTCCTCACGCAGGGAGCGGAGCGCTTCCGGCGGCAGCGCCTCCCGGACGTCCGGGACCTCGATCGTGCTGCGGAAGGGGAACAGGTTGCCGACCGCTCGCCAGAAGTGCACCGGGATCGCCCGCCCTCGGGGCGTCTCCCCGATCCGCTCGAGTCGCATCGCCAGCGGCGTCGCTCGGGTCTTGCGCGAGGTCTTGTGCCGCTCGTCCGAGAAGCGGGCATGCGAGAAGTCGGGGTCGACGCCGATGAACTCGAACACCCTCCGCAAAGTCTCCAACCGGTGGCTCCGAAGCTCCTCCTGCTCGACCAGCAGGACCTGCTCGCGGGGAAAGCAGCGCAGGAACTGCTGCAGCTGCATGTGGTAGTGGCTGCGCGCCAGATAGGAGGTGTTCGGATGCATCAGGGTGGCGCGCAGGTCGCCCTTCTCGCGACGCTTGGCGAAGTTGTGCACCCAGTGGGCGGCGATCCGGTCGATCGGATCGCGGACCATGTAGAGGAGCTTCGCGTCGGGGACCGTGGCTCGCATCCGCTCCGGGACTCCGACGTGCTGGGGGTAGGCCGTGTAGTTGGGCGAGGACTCGCCGCGCACCGTGGCCCGTGGATCGAAGTGGGCGCGGTACCAGTCGAGGCCGCGCTCGTAATTGCGCTCGGCGATGAAGAAGTTGAGCTCCTTGGGCTTCGACATCGACGTCTCGGGGTGCAGGCTGAGGTAGTAGTGCAGGCCGCTCGTGCCGCACTTCTGTGCCCCGATCACGATCAGGTTCGGGAGCGCGCCCGCCTCGGTCCGCGCCGGCGCGCCCCCGCCCGGGCGCCCCTCGGCAGTCGGCGACGAGGGAGGCGTCGCCGTGGTCCCCGTACGGGACTCCATGCCCCGGAGGGTACAAGCACGGAAAGCAGGGAAACCCGGGCCGCGCTCGCGGATCCGTGGCTGCGGGCACGGCGGCACAGAGGACCGACCGAGCGCATCGATTGTCGGATTACTCGGCCTGAGGCCGAGTTATCCGCCAACGGACGCGGTGCGCGGGGTTGTCTGCCCTGCCCAGCCACTCGCGGCCCGGGCATCTCAGCGCAGCAGGCGGGTGCTACGGCCGCCGGGTCGCG
>JAHEXV010000021.1 GCA_023251935.1 bacterium
TCCGCCCGGATGTAGTCGGACAGGCTCCGCCAGAGCTCGGCAACCCGGAGTTGATCCGCGTTCAGGACCAGCGAGACGGCGGCCACGGTTGCCACCGCCACCCCGGCCCAGAGGGGCACCCGCAGCCCACCCGCAAGCTCCACGAGGACCAACAGCAGCAGGATGCCGCCCGGGTACATGTAGCGGCCCGCCTCCGCGCCGCGATTCCCGCCGGGGGCGAGCGCGGTCACCACCCAGAGGACCGCCAGGGCCGCGAGCGCCGCCCAGAAGGTCGGCGGCGGCGGATCATGGCGCCGCAGCCGAGCCCAGAGGGCGACCGCGATTCCCGCCGCGAGAATGGCGGCCAGCGCCCATCCGATGTGGTTCTCGCTCGGGATCTCATGGACGTACCGGGTTACACCGGTGATCGCCGAGCTCACGGCGATCAACGACCGGAGCATGAAGCCCGGTATCTGGTCGAGGGGCTCTGAGCCAGGGCTGCCGGAGGGTCGAACCGAGAGCCAGACGATCGTCCACAACAGAACTGGCGCGAGGATCACCCAGAGGCGGCGCCACCTCTGCGGACTCGGGCGACTCAGGACCAACACCGCGCCGGCCGCCCCGAAGGCGAGGCCGGCCGGGTGCGAGAAGAGCGAGGCGGCGAGCAGGAGCGCTCCCAGCAGGTCGCCCGCGAGGGTCCGGCGCTCCAAGGCCAGGATCATTCCCAGGCCCGCGGTCACCGCCATCAGCTCGGGCAGCCTCAGCGCCCCTGATGCGGTCACCTCGGACGCGCCTCCGAAGAACAGCACGATCGCGGTTGGGGCGAGCGCCAGCGGGCCGATACGACGTCGGGCCAGGAGGAAGAAGAGCACGCCGCAGAGGGCCACGAACCCGATCGCCGCGAGCTTGTACGGAACGTATGAGCCGAGGCCGACGGTGGCGAAGAGGCCCCGGTAGAGAAGGAGCGGCAGGGGAATCATGTACTTGCCTAGCGGGGGGACGAAGAACCCGTCCCCGGCCGGCAAGACGCGCACCGCGTAACCGAGCTCGTCGCCCTTCAGCGTCTGGCCGCGCTCGAGGATCAGCAGCGTGATTGCCGAGAGGACCACCAGGGCAATCAGGCCCCAGCGCTCCACGGTGCCCGGGCTGAATCGCCATTGCTTGCTCCCTCCACCGCGACCAAGAGGAGCTTCGCCCGGCACCCCGCGGACGATATATCCCCATGCGGTCCGGTCCGCGTGGGCGCGCTGGTGGTACGGTCGAGGCTCGAACCTTCCTGGGGGGTGAGCGAGCGTGCCTTTGCGCAGGATCTTGACGATTGCGGTCGCCGGTGCGGTGTTGGGCGGGTGGGCAACCCCTGTCGTCGCCCGTGCTTCCTCCTATCCGACTGACGTTGGGGTCAACATCGCGATCATCGGCAGGGGCGTCTACGCCGAGGGACAAGTGTTCTCTCCGAAGCGAGCGTGCGTGGTCGGCCGAAAGGTGCTGATCATCGCGATCACCCCGAACGGCAACCAGATCGTCGACATCGACTACGCGAGCGACAACGGCTTCTACGGTGGCACCGGCCGGGCCGAGGACGCCAGCCGGCCCACGGGGGTCAAGGTCAAGGTTCCGCGGACGGTCTTCGTCCGGCACGGACATCGCCACGCATGCAGGCGGGTCGCCTACGCGCTCCACATCCCGCCCGGCTGAAGTCGCAGAGCGTTCGCGGGCTAGCGGACGGGTGCGAGTAAGACGGGACGCCGGCGGGCATACGCGTTCCCTGGGCCCGCCGGCTCCCGTCTCACCTAACGAACGAGAGATGTCGCCTGGAAATGACGAATGAGTTGCGGCCCACGCCGGGCCGCACCGGAAGCTGCACCGCGGCACGATCGTCTGCCTATCGACGGCGGTACGCTCGTTGCGTTGGAAGCTCAGGGAACGCCGATTCAACTCGTCGCTGTCCCCGGCGAACGCGCCCAGCTTGTCCGTCGAGCGAAGCGATCGCGCGGCTTGGTCTCGACTGGCACGCCGTCGAGGCGGCAATCGGGATCGCCGCGGGCATCGTCGCCAGGTCCATCGCGCAGCGACCTTCGGGATGGGCCGGGGTGGATTCGAACCACCGACCAACGGATTATGAGTCCGCTGCTCTGACCAGCTGAGCTACCGGCCCGGGTATGCGTTTATGGCTCTAGGAAGCCGATTCCACGTCGGGGGCCTCGACCCCTTCCTCGACCTCGATCGAGCGTAGCGCCTCGCTGGTGCCACTTGGTGCCCACTTTGGCTGCCCGCTGGAGGCCGCGATCGAGCTGCTCGAGCAAGGTGCCCGAGAGCTTCTCCCGCCGCTTCGCCGCCCGCTGGTAGACGCGGAAGGTGAAAGGCCGGGTCCTCATGGCCGAGCTGCTCGGCGATGTACACGGGATCGTCGCGGAGCGCCGCTCTCATACCAGACGGGCCTCCGGGCAGGCTAGATAGCGCCTGGAAACCCATCGCTCTCGGCCCCTTTGCGGATCCAGCCGTCGCCGGGGCAAGGTCGGCCCAACCGACCTGAAGGAGCTGGGACATGAGCCGCATCCGCCGCCACCTGACCTTCGCCTCCGGTGGGGTCAAGGCGTCTCTGAAGCTCCACTGCCCGTCTGGTCTTCGCCGAGCATCCGACATCTGCTTCGAGGACTCGGTGAGAAGCGGCGATCTCACTGATGCCCTCAAGACCTGCGCGGATGTGGGACGCCGGTTGCCGAGCGCGAGCGAGCTTGCGCTCGTGTTCGAGCACCTGGCTGCGGCCCAGGATGCTCAGTGGGTCTCGGTGCCCTACCTCGACCACAATGGGGACCGGGTTCACCCCTTATGGGACCGAACTCGCCGACGATGAGTCTCGGAACCTTTACCTCGGTCACGGCGACGCCTATGGCGGCGCGCGCCCCTACCGCTGCGTCACCTCGGCCACGAACTGACGCGATACTGCGCGGGTGATGTCGCAGGAGAACGTCGACAGGATGCACCGAGCGTTCGACGCATTCACCCGCGGCGACAAAGTCGCCTGGTGTGAGCTGTGTGACCCAGACGTCGAGATCGCCCCGGTCGGCGATTGGCCGGAGAGGGAGATCCGTGGGCGCGAGGCTGCTTGGGACTTCTTGGTCGCTGCGGATGAGCCGTGGGAGCCCGGCCCCTATGAGATGGCTGAGGTCATTGATGGCGACGACCAGGTCGTCGCGCATCAGCGACGAGATCTGCGTGGCAAGACCAGCGGCGTCGAAGTCGAGTACGACTACTGGGTCGTCTTCACGTTCCGCAACGGAAAGGCAGTCGGCGCTGAGTGGTTCGACGCTCGCCTCGAAGCCCTCGAAGCCGCCGGGCTGCAGGAGTAGGCAGCTTGCCTGCTTGAAGGACGCTACTCGGGGCCCGGTGCGGCGCCTGAACTCGGCCCGCGCAGAAGCATGCCAACCCCCACTAGGGCCAGCACGATTCCCACCACGAGTAGGAGAACCTGATGCCACCCGAAGCCGCTGTGCCCGATGCCCAGCGGGTTGGCGAGCACTGCGAGTAGGACAGCGGCCGCGCCAACGACCACCGAGAGCAAGCCTGCCTGCCTTGCGGACACGATGCGAGAGGCTACTCCTCGGGCGCATAGACCGTCCTCATTCATCTTCTGAATGCTTTCTCAGTCATCCGCTATCGGGTCGAGGTTCCCTCGCAGGCGTCCGAGCACCGTCGAGGTCCGCCCGAGCAAGACGCGGCGCAGGCGATCTCCGATGGTCTCTACTACCACCCGCCCGAGGGCGAGCGCGATCACGTCGGCCACGCCGATACACGTCCCGTAGACGTTGTGAGTGGTGGGCTTCGTGCCGACGCAGGCCGCGTTCAACACCCCCACGCTCTTCGTCCACTCCCGCAGCCAGACGGCTTCGAGGGCCTTCGCGACGGGTGCTCATGTCAACGCCGGGCGAACCCCGACGCCCCCCGGGGTCGCTGCGCAACCCTCCTCCTGCCGCTGCTACCGGACGAGGGCGAAGCGGAGGCGATCCGTGTTCCGGGTCAGGCTGTGGATCAGCATCTTGCCGGCGGCCCCATTGAAGTCGTGCGTACCTCCGACGACGTTGACCCGCCTGCCGTGGCGGCCGAGGTCGCCGCTGACGGAGATGTTGCCGAATCCGCCGATGTCCCCGTTGAGGTGAATGGTCGCCCGGCATCTCAGCTTCTCGATGTTGGGCTTGAACCTGCAACGGCCCCAGTCACGACCGACCTTGTCGCGGCGGTTCCGCGGATTCAGGAGCTTGTCCGTGAAGCGGAACCCGTTCTGTTCCCGATCGCCCGATGTCTGTCTCGCGAGCACGCTGAAGTGAGAGTCGAACGAAGCAGACACCGGGATTGCGAGCAGGGCGGAGCCGAGCACCGCGAGGACCCCCGCGACGATGAGCTTGCGCATGGATGCCTCCGTTTGACGATCGATCCGTCGGATGGACCGACCCTAGTTCAGTCGGGGTGGGGGGTCAAGACGAACCGCCTACTCCCGCAGCCCGGCGGCTTCGAGGGCCGCTTGCGGAGTGCCATACACCTGACCGCGCCTAATCCGGCCGTCCTTGACCGCCCGGGCGCCGAATCACCCCTCGTCTCAGACGATGCAGGCGTTTGCGACGCGAAGGCGAGCTCGGGCGACCTGTCCGGAGAGCACCTGCACCTTCCTCGCCTCCCCTCGCCAGCACGAGGGTTCCTGACCGACCCTGGCCTTGAGGCGGTACGACCCCGGCACCAGCTTGACTGCGAAGTGCCCATCGGTCGGATGAAGCCGGGCGACAAGCTGATTGTCCGGGAGGTGTCGGACCGCCACCGTGAGGCCCGGGCCGGCATATGGCGGAAGCGGCTGAGGTGGGTACCGGCACGGCCCATAGCAAGTGGCATCGAGGACGACGCCCCGGATTCCGGTTGCTTCTCCCGCGCCGACTGCCGCGGGGAACGACAGGAACCCCAACAGGGCAAGCATCAACAGCGTGGCGAGCGCCCTTCGCATCGCGCCAACCGTAGCTCTGCCGTCGGGAGATCGCAAGTCCGCCCAGGGCCGGGTGCCCATTTCGAGCGCCCGCTCGACCTCGCCTATCCGGACCGCTGACCCACTAGGGCTCTTCGCGCCGCCGGCGAGGTGGCGATGACGTTTGCCTTGCCACCGCTCTTCCCACAGACGCCGACCAGGAAACGCATTCCCGCCTCATCAACAGCGGTTATCCCTCCCAGGTCGAGATCCACCTTGGCTCGCCGGGGCAGATAGAGCTTCCGCTCGAGTTCCGCGGCGGAGGCAGCGTCGAGCGTCCCCCACAACTCGACCAGGAGGCGGTTTCTGGCCTTGCGGCTGATCGCCACCTTCAGCTGCCCGCAATCCATGACCGCGGGTGCGCTCTCGTCCATCACCGGGGCATCTAACACCAACACAGCCGGCGGCATCGCTTCGGGGCGGTTAGGGTCCAGCACCCGGACTAGACGAGAGGAGACTGGTGGTGGCTGAGCGAGCGGCGCTGATAACCGGCGGATCGAGCGGCATCGGGCTGGCGATCGCCCGGGCGCTGGGCGAGGACGGCTACGCGCTCACAGTGTCCGCCCGCCGGCCGGAGAAGCTCGAGGCGGCGGCCGAGGAGTTGAGAGGCGCGGGGTCCGAAGTGGAGGCGGTGGCCGCGAACATGGCCGACGAGGACGCCATCTCGAGCGTCGTCGAGGCTCACCGCAGCCGCTACGGGCGCCTCGACGTGCTGGTCAACAACGCCGGCATCGGGGTCGGACAGCCGATGTCCGAGATCGTCACCAAGCACCTGGACCTGCAGATCGACGTCAACCTCCGGAGCGTGGTCATCGCCACACGCGAGGCCCTGCCGGTGCTCCGGGAGGCCGGCGCAGAGCACGGCAAGGCGCTGATCGTCAACACGGCGTCGATCTCGGGCAAGTCGGGGCAGCCGTGGCTGTCGGTCTACTCGGCGACCAAGGCGGGCGTGGTCGGGTTCAGCCAGGCGACCCAGAAGGAGGTGGCGAACGAGGGGATCCAGGTGACGGCGCTCTGCCCGGGGTTTGTCGACACCGCGATGACCGAGTTCGTCAAGGAGCAGGTGAAGGCCGAGGAGATGATCCGCCCCGAGGACATCGGCGAGGCGGTGCGGTTCCTGCTGCGGACCTCGCCGGCTTGCCTGGTGCCGGAGATCGTCTTCACCCGCGCCGGCGAGCAGCTCGGCATCTAGAGCGCGGCAAGCGCGGTGGGCTCGCAGCGGTTCCTGGTCGCCGCCTTCGGCGACGCCGGCCACGCCTTCCCTGCGATCGCGCTCGCGCGGGCGCTTCGCGGGCGCGGCCAGGAGGTGGTGTTCGAGACGTGGGAGCGATGGCGCGAGGCGGTCGAGGCCGAGGGGCTGCATTTCACCGCCGCCGAGGAGTACAAGACGTTCCCGCCTCCCGCTCCGGGCTCCGAGGGTCAGGCCTCGGCCGCCGACGCGGCGCTGGCGCTGGCGCCGCTGATCGATGACTTCCGGCCGGATGTGGTGGTGAGCGACATCCTCACCGTCGCCCCCGCCCTGGCCGCGGAGAGGGCCGGGGTCCGCAGGGCAACGTTGATTCCGCACGTCTATCCGGTGCACGAGCCCGGAATGCCGTTCTTCGCCTTCGGGGCGCAGCCGCCCCGCACGTTCGTCGGCAGGGCGATCTGGCGGGCGTGGTTGCCGGTGCTCACGAGCGGGCTTCGCCGGGGCCGGCGCGAGCTGAACCAGATGCGCGCGGCGGTCGGCCTGCGGCCAACGGAGGAGCTCCACGGGGGGATCAGCGGGGAGCTCGCGCTGGTGGCGACCTTCCCGCAGCTTGAGTATCCGCGGCGGTGGCCGAGCCACGTGCGGGTCACCGGGCCGATGGAGTTCGAACTCCCGCACCGGGAGATCGAGCTGCCGGAGGGGGACGGGCCGCTTATGCTGGTGGCGCCGAGCACGGCGCAGGACCCCGAGCTGCGGCTGGTCCGCGCCTCGCTGGAGGCGCTAGCGGGAGAGCCGGTGCGGGTGGTGGTGACGACGAATCGCCCGGGGTCGGACGAGGCGTTGCCGGAGGCGCCGGCGAACGCGACGGTGGTTGATTGGCTCCCCTACTCGCAGGTGATGCCGCAGGCCGCACTCGTCGTCTGTCACGGGGGGCACGGGACCGTGGCGCGGGCGCTCGGCGCCGGGGCGCCTGTGCTCTGCTGTCCGCACGTCGGGGACATGGCGGAGAATGCAGCGCGCGTCGCGTGGTCGGGGAGCGGCCTGATGCTGCCCTGGCGATTGCTGGGGGCGCGATCGCTGCGCGTGGCTGCGAGGCGCATCATCGAGGATCCGCGGTTCGGAGCCCGAGCCGGCGAGATCGCCTCGTGGGCGCGTACCCATAACGGCGCCGAGCGGGGCGCCGAGCTCGTCGAGCATCTCGCCGCCTGAACGCAAGAGGCCGGCCGCGCGGCCGGCCTCCAACTCCGGGGGCGGGACTCGAACCCGCAACCTTCGCGTTAACAGCGCGCGGCTCTGCCAATTGAGCTACCCCGGATCGACCAAGCCGCCCCCCCAGCTGGCTCGGGCTGGGCGGCCTCCGAATCATGAACTCTAGGTCAGGCCGGTGATGCCCGCGTCCACCCGCCGTGGGCAGCGCCCTGCTCGAGCATTGATGCCTTTGGTACCCCATGGGGCACCAAACCCATCAGGGAGTGCCCCCTCAGCGCGCCGCGGCGCTCTCCCAATGGGCGATCCGCTCGGCGAGCTCGGCGCGGCGGCGCTGGAGCTCGACCGGCGGGTCTCCCCCCTGCCCCTGCGCGGCGCCGATCCGCCCCTCGATCATCGTCTGCTCGAGCTGTAGGAAATTGAGCTCCATCGCGTCGCGCCCCCCCGGCTCGCGCTCGGCGCTCATCACCAGCTGGGTTACCAGCGACAGCAGCTCCTCGTCCTCGCGCGGCAACCCGGCGAGCGGGTCCTCCAGGTGCCCGCCGAGCCAATCCACCGCCCGCACCACGACCGGTGAGGACAGATGCTCGGGAGTCAGCCGGCCCAGGACCTCCCCGCCCTCGGCCGGCGAGGCGATGCACATCGAAAGCAGCGCTCGCTCGCGCCGCTCCCGCGCGCTCAAGGGTCGGGGGACCTCCAGCTTCGCCGACCCTCCCCCGCCGCCCAACCCGGGACCCACGCCCCGAGCCGGCTGCCCAGCCCGTCCACCGGGGTCTCCCCCACCTCGAGCGACGCCCCGCATCACCAGCCCCGGGTCCGCATCGAGGCGGTCGGCCACCAGCCGAGCCAACTCGTCGCGGCTGATCGACTCCCCCATCGCCGCCAGCACCGGCACCACCTCGTCGAGCGCCCGGTCGCGCCCCGAGGGGGAGCTCAGGTCCGCCTCGTCCATCACCCAGCGGACGTGGAACTCCGGCAGCGGCATCGCCTCGGCGATCAGCCCTTGAAGCCGGTCCCCATCGCCGGCCAGCAGCATGTCGGCCGGGTCCTCCCCGGCGGGCATCGCGGCGACCCGCAGGTCGAGCTTGCGGCTGCCGGCGACGCGCTGGGCCCTCAGCATCGCCTCGCGCCCCGAGCGATCCGCGTCGAGCGCCAGCACCACGTCCTCTGTGTAGGAAGCCAGCTGCTTGACCTGCTCTGGCGTGATCGCGGTCCCCATCACACCGACCGCCTGCTCGATCCCCGCCTGATGGGCAGCCAGCACGTCGGTGTATCCCTCGACCACGACCGCCCGCCCCGTCTTCGCGATCGCCCCCCGCGCCCTGTCGATCCCGTACAGCGTGCGGCCCTTCCGGTAAAGCTCGCCCTCCGGCGAGTTCAGGTACTTCGGCTTCGTGTCGGGCCGCAGCGCCCGCGCCCCGAAGCCCTGGACCCGGCCCCGCGGGTCGCGGACCGGGAACATGATCCGCGCCCGGAAGCGGTCGTAGTGCCCCCCCTTCTGTCCCCTCTGCACCAACCCGACCGCCCCCAGCTCGGCGACATCGAAGCCGGCCCGCTGGCCGCGGGTCAGCACCTGATCCCAGGCGCTCGGCGCGTAGCCGACCCCGAGGGCCCGCAGGACCTCCTCACCGAGGCCCCGAGACTCGAGGTACTCGCGCGCCTTCGCGGCCTCCTTGGACTCCCATAGGTACGCCGCGTAGAACTGCGCGGTCCGCTCGAGCAGCTCGCCGAGCCGTCCCCGGCGGCGGCGAGCCTCTTCCGCCCGAGGATCCTCGGCCTCACGCGCGATCTCCACCCCGTAGCGATCGGCGAGCACCTCGACCGCCTCCGGGAAGCCGAGCCCCTCCTTCTCCTCGACGAACTTGATCACGTCCCCGCCCACCCCGCATCCGAAGCAGTGGTAGAGCTTCTCCCGCGGATCGACCGAGAACGACGGGCTCCGCTCCTCGTGGAACGGACACAGCCCCATCTGCCGCTCCCCGGTGCGCCGAAGCTCGGTGTAGGCGGAGATGATCTCGACGATGTCGGCCGCCTCCTTGACCCGCTCGACGGTATCCGGCGTGAAGCGGCTCAAAGCCGGCTCTCCTCCGGCAGCGCCAGGCGCTTGAAGGTCGCGATGCAGAACCGATCCGTCATCCCGGCGATGTAGTCGGTAATCCGCTGGATCTCGTCGGCACCCACGGCCCCCTCGGGGACCTCCTCCGGATGCTCGGTGTAGTGGTCGAACAGGCCCCGCAGCGTTCGCTGCACCCGCTCGTGCTCGCTTCGCGCCTCGGCGCCCAGGTAGACGCGCTCGAACATGAACTTCCGCAGCAGCAGCATCGCCTCGCCGATCTCCTCGCTCTGGACGATGTCCCCCGCCTTCCGCGACTCCTCGACGATGTCGCGGGCGAGGGTGTCGATCCGCTTCGCGCCCGTCGACCCAAGCAGCTCGATCTCCGCCGCGGGCAGATCGTCGAGCTCGATGATCCCCGCCCGCAGCGCGTCGTCGAGGTCGTGGTTTATGTACGCGACCCGGTCGACGAGGCGCACCACCCTGCCCTCCAGGGAGACCGGCTGCTCGGACCCGGTGTGGTTGAGGATCCCATCTCGCACCGCCTCGGTCAGGTTGAGCCCCCGGCCATCCCGCTCCAGCACGTCCACGACCCGCAGCGACTGGCGATTGTGCCTGAAGCTCCGGCCCGCGCGCTCGCGCAGCGCCTCGTCCAGCGTCTCCTCCCCGATGTGGCCGAACGGCGGATGACCGAGGTCATGGCCCAGGCCGACCGCCTCGGCGAGGTCCTCGTTCAGCCCCAGCGCGCGGGCCACCGTCCGAGCGATCCCGCACGTCTCCAGGGTGTGGGTGAGCCGAGTCTGATAGTGGTCGCCCTCCGGGGCGATGAACACCTGTGTCTTGTGCTTCAGCCTCCGGAACGCCTTCGAGTGCACGATCCGATCGCGATCGCGCTGAAACGGCGTCCGCATCGGGCTGTCCGGCTCGGGCTCGCGGCGAATCGCCGGATAGGAGGGCATTCCCCTCTCCCACAGGTACTCGCCCTCCCAGGAGCGAACGCGCTCCTCGAAGGACAGGGCGAGCGTGGCGGACGACTGGCTTGGGGCGGTGGACAACTCGGAAAGAGAATAGGGTCAGCCGGTGCCTGAAACCGCACTGATTACCGGTGCTTCCTCAGGAATCGGTGAACAATTCGCCCGCCAGCTCGCCTCGCGCGGATACGAGCTGGTGCTGGTCGCCCGGCGCGCCGACCGGCTCGAGCGCCTCGCCGACGAGCTCCCGACCAAGGCCCACGCCCTCCCGTGCGATCTTGCCGCCGAGGCCCCCTCGCTCCTCGGACAGCTCGCCGACCCCGGCCTCGACGTGGACCTGCTCATCAACAACGCCGGCTTCGGAACCTCCGGCCCGTTCCTCGAGCACGACCCGGCTCGCGACGCCGAGCAGATCAGGGTCAACTGCGAGGCCGTCGTCACCCTGGCCCACGCGTTCCTGCCCGGGATGGTCGAGCGGGGACGCGGGGGAATCATCAACGTGGCCTCAACGGCCGGCATGCAGCCGCTCCCATACGAGTCCGTCTACGCGGCGACCAAGGCATTCGTGATCAGCTTCACCGACGCCCTGCACGCCGAGCTGCGCGGCTCAGGGATCCGCGTCCTCGCCGTCAATCCCGGACCCGTCCCGACCGAGTGGCAGCAGGTCGCCGGCTACGACGCCGACCGGGTGGGCGTGGTGCCGGGCCAGATCCCCGCCGAGCAGGTGGTGAGCGAGTCCCTCGCCGCCTTCGACGACGGCCGCCGCTCGGTGATCCCGGGGCGAACGATGCGCTGGTTGATGCGCGCCACCCGCCCCTCGCCCCGGGCGATCCAGCTCCGAGTGGCGGAACGCCTCTACCGGCCGCGCTGAGCGCGGCGCCTAGGCCGCGGCGCGCAGGCGAACGTGGGCGTGGTGCTCGAGCGTTTCGGAGACCGCCCGCTCGACCTGGCGCAGGGCTCGCCCGGATGCGGTCGGCGCGGCGGCGAGCGGGCGCCCGAGCGCCTCGACCATGAACTCGTGAGCCTCCCGGGAGAGCTCGAACCCGCCCCGCTCGCAGGCGGCGCAGACGACGCCCCCCGCCGCCCCCGAGAAGGCGACCAGCCCGTCGGCCTCACGGCAGCGCGCGCACGAGGCGAGCTCGGGGGCGAATCCGGCGGCGAGCGCCAGCTTGAGCCGGAAGGCGAGCGCCGTCGCCGGCCCGGCCGCCCCGTCGCCTACCCCGTCACCGCTCAGCGACTCGGCGCCGTCGAGCAGCGACAGGTAGCGGCAGAGCAGGTTGTAGGCGGCGGGATTGGCCTCGGCGGAATCCAGCAGCCGCAGCACCGCGTCGCAGCCGCGGGCCGCCGCCATCAGCGCCGGGCCGCTCGAGCGAAGGCGGGCGTGTGCGGCGACGGTATGCGCCGAGGTGACGGTCGCCAGCTCCCCCCGGCCCTCGTGGAGGACGAGGTCGAGCCGAAAGAAGGGCTCCAGCCGGCCGCCGAATCGCGAGCGCGGCCGCCGCGACCCCTTGGCGATCGCGCCGACCCGCCCCCGCATCGCGCTGTAGAGGTGCAGGACGCGGTCCGCCTCGCCGTAGCGGATCGAGCGCAGCACGACCGCCTCGGTCTTGTAGGTGCCGGGCATGGGACGGAAAGATGTCAGGCGTTCCGGACCGCGTCGCGGATCGCGGTCGCGGTGACCGTGGCGGCAATCGTCCCGATCGAGATCGCGGCGAACCTGTCGATATCGCCGTCGCCGGCCGACAGGCAGAAGGCGACGTCGCCGTCGACGTCCGAGTAGGCGGGGTCGATCGCGCGGGCGACCCCCCCGCTCGCCATCCTCGCCACTCGGGCGCAGGCGGACTTGTCGAGCGGGGCGTCGGTCATCACGCAGACGAGCGTGGTGTTGCGCTCCTCGAGCCTCGTCCAGTCGGGCGGCCCCTTCATCGCCGCGATCAGCGCCGCGGTGGAGACCGTCTTCCCGTCGCGCCGCCGGGGGCCGGCGAGCACCTGGCCGTCCTCGCCGATCACGTCGCCGAAGGCGTTCACCACCGCCAGCGCGGCCGCCGTCTCGCCGCGGCCGCTGCGGGCGGCCGCGTATCCGACCCCGCCCGGCGCCGAGTGCCTGCGCCCGAGGATCTTCCCGACCGCGGCCCCCGTCCCGGCCCCCACCCTGCCGCGCTCGGGAATTCCCTCGACCGCGGACGCGCAGGCCGCGTAGCCGCCCTCCGGTCCGGGACGAGCACCGGGATCGCCCTCCGCCAGGTCGTAGACGACCGCCGCCGGGACGATCGGCACCAGCCCCGCGGGAGTCCGGTACCCGCGGCCGCTTTCCTCCAGCCAGCGCATCGCGCCGTCCGCGGCCCCGAGACCGTAGGCGCTGCCGCCCGCGAACAGGACCGCCGTCACCTCGCTGGTACCGGCGAGCGGGCCGATCACGTCGGTCTCGCGGGTCCCCGGCCCCCCACCCCGCACGTCCACCCCGCCCCGGCTTCCCGCCGGCGGGATGACGACGCTGCATCCGGTGGCCCCCTCCGCGTCGGTCCAGTGGCCGATCAACCACCCCTCGGGGGGCGAGATCCCCTCGCTCATGCGAGGGACCGGTGGACCGCCCGTCGCCTCGGACGGCGACGCAGGCGACGCTGGCAAGAGGGGCAGAAGTAGGTCGAGCGGCCGGCGACCACGATCCTGCGGATCTCGGCGCCGCAGCGCGGGCACGGCTCGCCCTCGCGAGTGTGGACCAGGAACTCGTCCTGCATCGCGCCGCGCTCACCGCGCGCGTCGCGGTAGTCGTCCACCGAGGCGCCGCCGCTTCGCAGCCCGGCTTCAAGGGTGGCGACGATGCCCTCCCGCAGCCGCTCGCAATCCTCGGGCTTCATCGACCCGGCCGGCGACAGCGGGTGAAGGGCCGCGCGGTGAAGCGCCTCGTCGGCGTAGATGTTGCCGATCCCGGCAACCCCGCTCTGGTCGAGCAGGAACGACTTCAACGGCGCCCGCCGCCCCGACGCCAGCCTGCAGAGCTCCTCGGCCGTGAGCGCCTCCGACAGCGGCTCGACCCCGAGCCGGCCGGCGAAGTGGTCATCGAGGCGATCGTCCTCCAGGACCACCGCCTGGCCGAACCGCCGCGGGTCGGTGAACAACAGCCGGGTCCCGTCGTCGAGCGCGATCGAGGCTCGAAGATGACTCGGCTCCGCGCCACCTTGGGAAAGCAGCAGGTTCCCGGTCATCCGAAGGTGCATCGCCAGCGTCCGATCCGCGTCGAGCCGGAGCAGCAGGTACTTCCCGCGGCGCTCGACCGCCTCGATCCTGTGCCCCACGAGCGCGCGCTCGACCTCGCCGGGCGCCACCGGGCGGGTCCAGCGTTCGTCGAATACCTCGATCGATTCGATCACTCGGCCGACGAGCGCCGGCTCGAGCTGGCGGCGAATCGTCTCGACCTCGGGCAGCTCGGGCATGCCCTGGTTGTACTAGGTCCGGCTGGTCGGCTCCGAATCCAGCGGGCGAGGGCGCACCGCGTACACGGGAGTGTCGGGATCGTCGGGGTCCGGCTCGAAGCCGTACTTGGCCTCGCACTCGGAGGCGAAGCGGACCAGGAGCGCCGCGTCGTCCACTCGCTCGGCGTTGCCGTCGACGACCTTGACCGCACCGTCGTCCTCGAGCTGGACGACGGACGCCGGGAAGACACGCGGATCGCCGTCGGCGACGCTCTCGGTGTCGGCGGCGAAGACCACCACCTGGTCGAGCCAAAGCCCCCATACTGCCGTCGTCCGGGACCGGCCCTCCGGGCCGCGGGCGCAGGCCCAGAAGCGATACCCCTCCCCCGCGGCATGCGGTGGGTCGACCGCGGCCGGCCGGAGCAGCTGATGGAGCGGGTGATCCTCCACCGGGCTGGGGGTGGCCCGGGGAGACTCGACCGTGGGGATAGCTGCATGCATGATGGCCTCCTGGCTATCTCAGCACAGCTCTCGGATGGCTCTTGAAGTAGACCTCCTTGATCCGCTCGCCGGACAGGTGGGTGTAGAGCTGGGTGGTGGCGACGTCGGCGTGACCGAGCATCTCCTGCACCGAGCGCAGGTCGCAGCCGCCCGACAGCAGGTGGGTGGCAAAGGAGTGGCGCAGCGTATGCGGGCTCATCCGGCCCTCCAGCCCGACCTCCTTCGCGTGGCGTTGGATGATCTTGTAGAGGCCCTGGCGGGTCAGCGGCCCACCGCGGAAGTTGACGAACAGCCTCGACTCGGAGCGTGACCCGATCAGCTCCGGCCGTCCGGCGCGCAGGTACCGGGTCACGGCGGCGGCGGCCTCGCGGCCCAGGGGGACGATCCGCTCCTTGTTGCCCTTGCCGTGCGGACGCACGAACCCCCGGCGCAGGTCGACCTCATTGACGTCGAGCCCGACCGCCTCCGACGCCCGTAGCCCGCAGCCGTACATGACCTCGAGCAGGGCCCGGTCGCGAAGCGCGATCGGATCGCCCTCCTTGACGCTCTCGAGCAGCCGCTTCACCTCGCCGTAGGTGAGCACCCGGGGGAGCTTGCGGCTCTTGGTGGGAGGGCTGAGCGCCGCAGTCGGGTCCACCTCGACCAGCTCCTCGCGCCGCAGGTGGCGGTAGAAGGACCTCAGGCAGGCGGTCTTGCGGTTGATCGTCGCCGGTGAGCAGGCCGGCTGGCCGTCGCCGGTCGCCAGGTCGGCGAGGAAGTCGGCGACGTCGGCACGCTCGGCGTCGGTGGCGCCTCGATCGCGCCGGGCCAGGAAGGCCCCGTACTGGAGCAGATCGGTTCTGTAGGCCTCGAGAGTGTTTCGAGCCAGCCCGCGCTCGAACTCGAGGTGGGCCAGGAAGTCGAGCACCAGCGCCTCGAACCGCGCGTCGACGGCCCCTTCGCGCCTCTCGGCCTTGTCCAGCGCCACGGCCATGGAGCAAGCTTCGCCCGGCCCGCGGGAGTCACCTGCCGGTGCAACCCGCTATGCGTCGTCGCCGGACCTCAGCGCGCGGAAGATCAGCAGCCCGACCAGCGACTTCGCGTCGCGGCATTCCTCGATTGCGCGATCGAGATCCTCGAGCGGCCAGGAGACGACCTCGATTCGCTCCTCCTCGTCGGCCTCGGCGTCGACGTCGTCGAGCCCGGTCGCCAGGTAGACGATCACCTGCTCCTCCGCGAAGCCGGGGCTGGTGTAGAAGCGCTTCAGCTCCAGCCATTCGGACGCCGACTTGCCGACCTCCTCGGCGAGTTCGCGCTTGGCACATTCGAGCGGGCTCTCGTCGGGGACGTCGAGCTTGCCGGCGGGGAGCTCGAGCAGGTCCTCCTCCCCCACTGCCTCGCGGGGTTGGCGGACGAGATGGAGGACGCGCTCGTCGTGGGCCACGATCGCGACCGCCCCCGGATGGCCGATCACCTCCCTGACCGAGGTCGAGCCATCCCGATGGCGGAACTCCTCGATTCGAACCGAGGCGATCGCGCCCTCGTACACGGTCTTCGAGCCGGTGCGCTCCATCTCCCTACCCTCCCACGGACACGGCCGCGGCCAGCGCGGATCCGGCGGCGATGGGGGCGGCGAAGAAGAGCGGATCCTGATCGATCGTCCGACCCATGGTCCGGGTCGGGAGCCCGCTGGCGGCGTATCCCTTGAGGTCGACCGGCTCGACGATCACGTCGTGGCGCTCGTCGCAGACCTCGTGCAGGGCGTCGAGGACGCTCGGCAAGTCCACCTGGTCGGGTCCCTGCTCGCCGGTCGGCCATCCCACGAGGTCGATCTCGGGCACCGGGACGCGCACCGCGCCGAGGAGGAGCTCGAGCACGGTGGCGGTGTGATGGCTGAGCCCGCGATGGCGAGAGCGCGGGTCAGAGCCCGAGAGGCGCGGCGAGACCAGGGTCGGCAGGCCGAGCGCCAGGGCGGCGTGCGCGCTGTCGAGCGCCGCCATCCCTCCGTGCCCGTAGTCGCTCGACGAGCCGAGGATCCCCGGGCCGGGGCCGCAGAGCACCGCCTGCCAGCCCAGCCGCGCGGCGGCGTCGAGCGCCCCGACGATGCTGATCGCCTCGTGCTCGGCGCCGTACGCGGGGCCGGCGGTGACGTGTCCGGCGAGCAGGCCGCGCTCGCGAAGCTCCGCGACGTCGCGGGACAGCGATCCCGGGAGCGCCCCACCGGCCGTCTGCACGTAGCCGAGGCGAAGGCCCGGCCGCGCCCTCGACGCCGCCCAAGCGGCCGGCGCCAGGTGGCCGTGGAGCGGCAGGACGAGCGCCGGCGGCGCCGGCCCGCCCGCGCCCAGCCCCTCGACCGCCGGCCCCTCGAGCGGGGCCACCGAGTGCTGGAGCGAGGTGTAGTTGAGCTTCATGACGTGCTGGCCGGCCGGCGCCTCCTCGCCTTCGAGGCCCCGGGTCAGGTTGACGTGAACGACGTCGAAGCCACCCGAGCCCAGCCCGAGGTCGAGCGCCTCGGTGTTGACGATCACCTCGTCTCCCTGCGCGACCTCGCCGACCAGCGAGCGATCGGCCCAGGCGCGGCGCGCCTGACCGCCGACTCGCACCGTCAGCGGGTCCGCCTCGACCACGACGCCACGGCGAAGCGTCAGCACCGCTGCGCCGCCTCGTCGACGATCGCCTCGGAGACGGCAAGCATCTGGACGATGCGCTCGGCGGCGACGCTCTCGTCGGGCGTGTGGTTCGCCTCGGTCCCGTTGGCGAGCAGGACGCACTCGAACCCCGCGGCGCAAAAGGCGTTGGCGTCGCTTCCCCCACCGGTCGCCACCTCGCTCGACTCGAATCCGCAGCGCTCCAACGCAGCCCGGGCCGCGGCGACCGGCGCCGCGCTGGAGGCGAGCCGGTAGCCCCGAAACATCTCGCTGACCTGGACGTCGACGTCGCACTCGTTCTCGCCGGCGGCCCAGGTGCAGGCGTCCACCATCGCGCCGATCGTCTTGCTCGCCCGCTCGTCGTCGAGGCTGCGCGCCTCGCCGTCGAGGCTGCAGTGGCCGGGAACGACGTTGGAGGCGGTGCCACCGGCGATCACGCCAACGTTCGCCGTCGTCTCGGCGTCGAGGCGCCCCAGCTTCATCTGGGAGATCGCCGCGGCGGCGGCCTGGATCGCGCTGCGGCCATCCTCGGGGCGGATGCCCGAATGGGCCTCGATTCCCTCGAACTCCGCCGCCATCCGCTTGTAGGTCGGGGCGGCGGTGATCACCTCGCCGATCGGGCTCGCGTGGTCGAGCACGAACCCGAACGACGACCGCAGCGCGTCGAGGTCGAGCTCCTTCGCCCCTCGAAGCCCGTCCTCCTCGGCGACCGTGAACACGAGCTCGAGCCCCAGCGGGGGCCGCGCTTCGGCGTGCCTTGCGGCCAGCTCGACCAGGACGGTCACCGCGGCCTTGTTGTCGGCCCCCAGGATCGTCTCGCCGCGAGAGCGAAACACGCCGTTGTCGAGCACGGGCTCGATCGCCCCATCGTGGGGAACGGTGTCGAGGTGGCAGGCGAACATCACCCACCCCTCGCGCTCGCCCGGCAGGCGGGCGATCAGGTTGCCGGCCCCGGCGCGCGCCGGCTGTGCGGCACCGTCCTCCTCGACCCCCACCCCGAGCACCCGCAGCTCGGCGAGCACGGCGTCGGCGACCGCCCGCTCGTCCCCGGTCGGGCTGGCGACCTCGCACAGCCGCACGAAGCGATCGAGCATTCGCTGGTCGTCGCTCATCGCCCGAAAGGCTATGCGGTCGCCGGGCCGGCCGAGGCAGCGCGGCCGCCAGGGTCTTGACGACCTGATCGGGCAGTCGTAGGGTTGGCGCAAGCGAAGAGAGGAGCGAAGAATGTCGTGGCGCATCTCCGGAACCTACGTGGCGAGTTGCTCGTGCAACCTGATCTGCCCGTGCCCGACGGACGGACCCCCAACCAGTCCGGACGGACAGTGTCGAGGCGTAGCCGTCTTTCACATCGCGGACGGTGACCTCGATGGCACCGATCTTTCCGGGATCAACCTCGGCCTCGTCAACTTATTCCCGTCGAACCTCACCTCCGGCAACTGGAAGCTGGGGATCGTGGTCGATGCGACCGCCTCGGATGAACAGGCCGCCGCCTTGGAGCAGATCGTCAGCGGCAAGCAGGGCGGCGCGTTCGCCGAATTCGCGGCCCTCACCGACGAATGGCTCGGCATGGAGCGCGCGCCCGTCACGTTCTCCAATGGCGACCGCCCGTCGGGCTCGATCGGGGACAGCAGCTGGGCCTTCGAGCCACTGGAGGGCCCGGAGGGAAGCGGAACGCAGACGACGGTCAAGAACGCCGCCTTCGGCTTCGCACCGGAGTTCCGCGTCGGTCGGGCTCCAGGGCACCTGAGCGCACTCGGGATCGAGTTCGACGCGATCTACGGCGAAACCGCCGACTACGAGTTTGCCAGCGAGATGCCGGAGGGCGCCGCCCCGGGTCGCGGCTAGCCGCAGGGAACCCAGGAGCCGTCCCCATGGAGTCGGCCGCCCTCAGGCGAGCCCCGCCGTTACCCGGGGTGATCCAGCTCGGCCTGATCGGCCTGCTGGTCGTGCTTGCAGCGATCGCCTGGGCCGTCACCAACCAGCAGATGGGCGGCATGGATGCCGGCCCCGGAACGGACCTGGGGACGGTCGGGTTCTTCGTCGGCGTCTGGGTCGTGATGATGGCAGCGATGATGTTCCCGTCGATCGCGCCGATGGTCGTCATGTATGCGCGACTCCAGACCGGCAAGCGCGAGCGGGGGGATGACACGCCGACCGGCGCGACGGTGCTGTTCGTGGTCGGCTACCTGGTCAGCTGGACGGCGGCGGGACTGGCCGGCTACGGCATCGTCGAGCTCGGTTCGATCGCTCCCCACGCCTTGTCGTGGGGGCGTGGCGGCCCCTATCTGGCCGGCGGCGTGCTCGTCGCCGCGGCGCTCTACCAACTCACGCCGCTGAAGGACGCCTGCCTTCGCAAGTGCCGCAGCCCGTTCATGTTCCTGCTCGGAGCCTGGCGTCCGGGGCGACTCGGAGCCCTGCGGATGGGCGTCGAGCACGGCGGCTGGTGCGTGGGCTGCTGCTGGGCGCTGATGGCGGCGCTCTTCGCGCTCGGCGTCATGAACCTTGGCTGGATGGCCTTGATCGCCGCGCTGATCGCGATCGAGAAGCTGTTGCCCTGGGAGCCGATCGCGAACCGGGGGATCGCCGTGCTTCTGCTGAGCCTCGGCCTCGCCGTGGCGCTCACCCCGTCGAGCGTCCCCGGGCTGGCCTTGCCCGACTCACCCCAGGCAGCGAGCGCGATGAAGGCGATGGGGATGGACGGGGGCTCGATTGATCAGCATGGCCAGGGGGGCCACGGCATGAAGAACGACTCGATGAACAGCAACGCCGTGAAGGGCGGGTCAGGTCGGGATAGCGGCTCGATGAAGGGCGACTCGATGAAGGGGTCGTAAACCGTCGCGGCGACCCCCTACCCAGCCGTCGACGCCTCCGCCTCCTTCACCGCCTCGACCCCGATGAAGTTGTGGATCGCGAGCAGGCGGCCGGAGCGCAGCTCGACGATCCAGGCGGCCGGCTCGTCGAGCTCGATCCCGCTGGCGCGACCGTGGCCTCGAATCGAGCCGTGCACCAAGAACCGCCCGTCGGCCAGCGCTTGCGCCCGATCGACCCCGAGCTCCCAGCCGTCGAACTGCTGATCGATCTCGGAGATCCACACTCGGACCTGCTCCTCGCCGCGGTAGGTGCCGCCGGTCAGATGCGAGTGGACCGTGAACTCCGGGTCGAAGAGCTCGGGGTCGAGCTCGCGGTCGCCCGAGTTCCAGCGGCGCCAGACATCGCGGATCACGTTCTCGCCGTCGCTCATCTGCGCGACAGGGTATGAGCTCGAGGATTGATGGCTTTGGTAGCCCAGGGGCTACCAAAGGAACCAGAGAGCCCCGCCGCCATTGTCGACCAAGGCGCAGCGCTCCCCTACCCAGCCCGTGAACCGCCGGGTCAGGCGGCGCCAGCCTCGGGCCGAACACCGACCTCCGCGTCGTCGAGCTCGGCCTCCGACACCTCGGCCGGCGCCCGCTCGGCCGCGCGGCTCGCCGCCGCTCCGACGAACTCACGGAACAGCGGCTCCGGGCGGGTGGGCCGCGAGTTGAACTCGGGGTGGAACTGGGAGGCGACGAAGAATGGGTGATCGGGGAGCTCGATGATCTCGACCAGCCGCTCGTCCGGCGAAGTCCCTCCGGCAACCAGGCCCTCATCCTCGAGACGCCGCCGGAGCATGTTGTTGACCTCGTAGCGATGGCGGTGGCGCTTGTAGATCACCGCCTCGCCGAAGATCTCCCGCACCCGAGTGCCGTCGTGGATCTTCACCGGGTCCGCCCCGAGCCGCATCGTCCCCCCCATGTCGGTCACCTCCTTCTGCTCCGGAAGGAGGTCGATGACCGGGAACGGGGTCTCCGGGTCGAACTCGGACGAGTTGGCGCCGTCCATCCCCGCCACGTGGCGGGCGAACTCGATCACGGCGGTCTGCATCCCGAGGCAGACGCCGAGATAGGGGATGCCGTTCTCGCGCGCGACCCGGGCGGCCGCGATCTTCCCCTCGATCCCGCGGTCGCCGAACCCACCGGGGACGAAGATCCCGTCGGCCGAGGCCAGCGCCTCGAGGTCGAGATCCTCCGAGTTCACCAGCTCGACCTCGACGTTGGTCCCGTAGTGGTACCCGCCGTGGGTGAGCGCCTCGATCGGCGACTTGTAGGCGTCCTCGAGCTGCACGTACTTGCCCACCAGGGCAATCCGCGCGGTGCGCTCGCAGGCGTCGGCGCGGCGGACGAGCTCCTCCCACTCGGATAGATCGGGGGTCGGCGCCTCGAGCCCGAAGTGGTCGAGGACGAGGTCGTCCATCCCCTCGGCCCGCAGCACCAGCGGCACCTTGTAGATGTTGTCGACGTCCCGGGCCGAGATCACCGCCTCCTCCGGGACGCTCCCGAAGAGCGCGATCTTGCGGCGGATGTCGCGCTCCAGGCCGCGCTCGGAGCGGCAGACGATGGCGTGGGGCTGGACCCCGATCCGCCGCAGCTCGTTTACCGAGTGCTGGGTGGGCTTCGTCTTCAGCTCGCCGGCGTGGCCCACGTACGGGACCAGGGTGAGGTGCACGAACATGCAGCGCCGCGGCCCCAGGTCGGTGTAGAGCTGGCGAATCGCCTCCAGGAACGGCAGCGATTCGATGTCGCCGACCGTGCCGCCGATCTCCGAGATCACGAAGTCGACCGCCTGGGACTCGGCCAGGATCAGGATCCGCTGCTTGATCTCGTCGGTGATGTGCGGGATCACCTGGACGGTCGCGCCGAGGTAGTCGCCGCGGCGCTCCCGCCGGATCACCGAGTTGTAGACGGCCCCCGCGGTGACGTTCGAGGCCCGGGAGGTGTTCTCGTCCGTGAATCGCTCGTAGTGGCCGAGGTCGAGGTCGGTCTCCGCCCCGTCCTCGGTCACGAACACCTCGCCGTGCTGGAAGGGGCTCATCGTCCCGGGGTCGACGTTGATGTAGGGATCGAACTTCTGCAGCTGGACGCGGAAGCCACGGCTGACCAGAAGCCGGCCGATCGACGCCGCGGCGATCCCCTTGCCGAGCGATGAGACCACCCCGCCGGTGACGAAGATGAACCTGGTCTCGCCTGGCTTCATCTTCCGGGGTCTGCCTCCTGGCCCTCAGTCAACCTGCCCAGCGAGTCTAGAGAGCGAAGCAGCGGAATGCGCTCGATCGTTCGCGAGATCGAGCGGAACTCGCCGTACAGGTTGAGCGCCGCGATGAGCGCCAGCGCGACGATCCGGCCGGTCTCGTCGAGGGTGACGAGCAGCGAGATCCCGGCCAGCGCTCCGACCAGGTTCGAGCCCGAGTCGCCGAGCATGGCGCGCTCGCGGAGCGTGTACGCCGCTCCGACCAGGACCGGCCCGATGAACAACCCGAGCAGGTCGAGCGGAGCCACCGTCCAGGTGCCGGCGCAGAGCCCCAACAGCAGCACCCCGAAAACCTTCTCGACCCTCCCCGGCCGCAGATCGAGCAGGTTGAAGAGGTTGGTGCTCAAGAGCAGCAGGGCGAGGTCGGCCAGATAGCCGAGATCGTGGCGGCCGAGGCCCGAGGTCGCATAGGCGGCGAGCCCGAGCGCGCCGACCGCCTTGATCGCGCCGGTGGAGAAACGCCCGGCGGCCACCGCTTTGGCGTGGGCGCGCCAGCCGCGGGGCGTCGCGGCATCAGGCCCACGGCCGAGCGCGTCGTCGAGCAGCCCGAGCAGGGCGACGCCCAGCACGTACACCGCCCAGCGCCGCAGCTCCGGGTCGAGCAGGTCGAGGTCGACTCGATCGTCGAGCACCGCGAGCGGCACCAGCGCGACCAGCGAGCAGGCGACGAGCACCGCGCCGGCCGGAAAGGCGACCAGCCGGTGGCAGTAGTTGCGGCGGGTGAGGCCGGTTCGCTCCATGTCGCGCAGCCAGGGGCCCGCGAAGGCCGTCGCGACGACCACCGACAGCGCCAGCCCGGCCAGCCTCACCGCGTGCTCGAGCCCGACGGGCGCGGGGCCGTCGGCTGGCCGAACGCCGGCAGCAGGCGGTCGGCGGTGGGCTTGGTCCCGTAGTTGCCCTCGGCGCCGGCGAGGGCGTAGGCCAGCGCTACCCGGCCGGAGACGAGGTCGACGCTGTCGACGGTTGCCCGCAGGCCCGAGGACGAGTAGAACCCGATCGACGAGGGATCGGTGTCGGAGCGCTCGACGCCGACCACCGGGACCCCGCCGAAGCGCTGAAGGCCGGCCACGATCCCCGCCTCGAGCCCGTCGGCGGCCTGCGACTGACCCGGCCCGAGGTCGGGCGGCCGGTTGCGCACCAGGATCACGGCGTCGATTCGCCCGGGCCGCCCGCTGATCCCGCTCAGGAGCGGATCCCGGAATCGAGCCAGCGTCGGCCCGCCGCCGATCAGGCCCTCCCCGAGGCGCCGGGCGAGAGCCGACAGGGCGTCCGGGTCGCGGGCCACCCGCCGCCACCGGGTGTCCTTGGCGGCGCTGGCGAGCGCGTGAAGGTCGGGAGGCTCACGCACCACCGCCACCTCGGCGAGCTGCGCGGCGGTCGGGCTGTCCCCTCCGACCACCGCCTCGATGTCGCCCTTGATGCCCTCTGGCAGGCCGCCGAGCGCCACCAAGGCGATCCGCTTCCCGCTCAGCAGGTTGGCCACCAGGGCCGGGTAGATCTGCGTCGAGAACTCGTGCTCGGTGTTCAACTCGCCCTGGAGCGCCTGGTTGTGCCCTCGCGTGTCGGCCAGGTCGCTCTTCAGGCTTTGCTCGAGGTCCCTCTGGGCGCCGGAGAGGACGTTGTCCCCGAGGCCCACCCCGATCAGGATCCCGATCGCCAGCGCCAGGAAGACGGCGGCGAGCGAGGCTGCGTGATAGCGGCCCGAGTACCCCATCGCTCAGCCGAGAATAGGAGCTAGATGCCCCGGATCACTGGATGCCCAGGATGATCTTGAGCTTCAGCCAGATCAGGTCCATCAGGTCGCTGAGCGCCGGCGTGGTCATCACGACGATCGTCAACAGCACCAGGGCCGCCCCCAGGAACAGGGCGAGCTGGCGGGTCGTGACGCCCGGGTTGTAGAGCCGGCTAACGCCCTTGGCGTCCACCAGGACCTCCCCGACCCGCAGCCGTGTCAGGAAGGTGGACGACATCCCGTTTCGACTCCGCTCCAGGAAGTCGACCAGGTTGAACTGGGCCCCGACGCTGACGATCAGCCCCGCCCCCTGCTCGTGGGCGAGCAGCATCGCCGAGTCCTGGCTCGTGCCCACCATGCGGAGCACCTGATGGTCGAGCCCGAGCCGCTCGAGCCGCTCGCATCCGGGGGCACGCCCGTCGGGGTAGGCATGAACGACGAGCTCGGCGCCGCAGCGAAGTGCCTCATCGCTCGCCGAGTCCATGTCGCCGAGCACCACGTTTGGCTTCAGCCCCGCCTCGAGAATCGCGTCGGCTCCGCCGTCCACGCCGACCAGCACCGGGCGAACGTCGCGGATATAGGCGCGGAGGGCGCGCAGGTCCTTGCGGTAGGAGGAGCCTCGGACCACGATCAGGACGTGGTGATCGCGAAACGCGGTTCGAACTCTCGGCAGCTCGATCCGCCCGGCCAGCAGCTCGCCCTCGCCGCGAAGGCGGGTCACCGTGTTCTCGGCGAAGGCCGCCAGCGCCTCGTCGACTCGCTCGCGATGCCCCGAGAGCTGCTCGGAGAGCTCGGCCGCGCCGAGCACACGCCCGGACGCCAGCACCGTTCCGTTGCGGCGAACCTCACCGCCGAGGATCGTCACCGGGTCGCCCTCGCGAAGCTCCTCGAACAGGGGCGCGTCGGGCGCGTCGATCAGGCACACCCCCGCCCGGGTGAGCAGCAGCGGCCCGGCATTCGGGTACCGGCCCGTCACCGACGGCGCGACGTTGACCACCACGGGCACCCCGCTCGCCACCAGGTCCTCGGCGGCGACGCGATCGAGGTCGGCGTGGTCGATGATCGCGATATCCGCGGCTCCGAGCCGCCTGACCAGGTCCTTCGTCCGGCGACCGAGCCTGGCGGTGCCGTGGATGACCAGGTCCGACGGCGGGGTCGCACGGCCGTTGCTCCTCGGCGGGCGACGGCGTATTCGGACCAGGGGCGCCATCGAGCGCACTGATTATCCGTGATCGTCCCGCGGAAGATCTCCGCCGTCCCGACCGGGACGCCGCTGGGGCGAGGCTAGGCCGCCGCGAGCAGCTCCCGGGCGTGGCGGCTGGCGACCTCGTCGTCGCGTCGGGCCCCCAGCATCCGAACGATCTCGGCGACCAGCTCGTCGCCGTCCACGCGCTCCACCGTCGCCCGGGCATGCCCCCGCTCGGATCGCTTGGTGATTCGGAAGTGGGCCTCGGCGAGCGAGGCGACCTGCGGCAGATGCGTGATGCAGATCACCTGCCGATCGGCGCCCAGGCGGCGCAGCCTCTCGCCCACGGCCCGGGCGGTGTTGCCGCCGATCCCCGCATCGATCTCATCGAAGGCCAGCGTGCGCTCGCCGAGGCCGGGTGCGAGGCCGGTGAGCGCGAGCATGACGCGAGACAGCTCGCCGCCTGAGGCGGCGTCGCGAAGCGGGGACGCCGGCATGCCTGGATTGGTCGCGATCCGGAGCTCGACCACCTCCGAGCCGTTGGCTCCGAAGCCCTCCGGGTGAGGGTCGAGCGAAACCTCCAGCGACGCCCCCTCCATCGCCAGCTCCGCCAGCTCGGCGCCAACCCGCTTCCCGAGCTTGCCCGCCGCCCTCGCCCTCGCCTCGCCCAGCTCCGCGGCGAGGCCCGCTCGAAGCTCGCGCGCCTCGGCGAGCCGCCGTTCGAGCTCGCCGGCGCGCTCGTCAGCGTTCTCGAGCCGCTCGATCTCACGTTGGCAACGCGCCGCGTGCCCGAGCACGGCGTCGGTCGACCCACCGTGCTTTCGCTTCAAGCGATCGAGCTCGTGCAGCCGCTCCTCCACCTGTTCGATCCCACCCGGTTCGGCCTCGATCCCGTCGAGATAGGCGCGAAGCGCGCTCGCGGCATCGTCGAGCTCCAGGGCCGCCGCGCCGATCCGCTGTCCGAGCTCGTCGAGCGATGGGTCCACCCCGTGGGCGCTCGCCAGCTCGGCCTCCGCCTCGCCCAGCACGCCGCGAGCCCCTCCCACGCCGTCGTCAGTTCCGGCGATCGCCGCCAGCGCGCCCGACGCCGCCCCACGCAGCCCTTCGACATGCCGCAGCCGGCCGCGCCTTGCCTCCAGCTCCCCCTCCTCGACCGGATCGGGCGCCGCCGCTTCGATCTCGGCGAGCTCGTAGCGGAACAGGTCGAGGTCGCGCTCGCGGGCACCGTCGCGGGCCCGGAGCTCGGCCAGCTCGCCCTCCAGAGCGCCGACCTGGGCGTGAGCCGCGCGGTAGCGGGCTCGGCGCTCGAGCTGCTCGCCGCCCGCGAACCCGTCGAGGATCTCGAGCTGTGCCGAGGAGAGGACCAGCTTGCGGTGCTCGTGCTGGCCGTAGAAGGCGAGCAGGCGGGACCCGAGCGCCCGCAGGTCGGCCGCGGACGCGCTGCGCCCCTGGACGAAGGCGCTGGTACGGCCGCTCGACGCGATCCGGCGCCCCAGGACGATCTCGTCGGGATCCTCGGGCAGCCGCTCTCGAAGCTCGGCGAGCTCGGGGTCGGCCAGCAATCCCTCGGGGGGCGAGAACACGCCCTCGACGTACGCCTCGTCGGCGCCGGGGCGAACGATCTGCGGCCGCGCCTTGCCGCCCATCAGCAGGTCGAGCGAATGCGCGAGGATCGTCTTCCCAGCCCCCGTTTCCCCGGTGATCGCGTTCAAACCGGCGGCGAAGCGGAGCTCCGCGCGCTCGATCAGCAGCAGGTTCTCGATTCGGAGCTCGTCCAGCACTCGCCCCCTACTTACCAGCCCCGAGGGACGGATTCGCTCGCCGTGCGATCTTGGCGAGCTGCGTCCGCGGACGGAGGCGGAGTTCCGCCGTTGGGAATCGTCAGGCCGCCGCGGGCTCGGCAGTGGCCTCGGCTGGGGGGCTGACGAAGTCACTCTGGCGAACCATCACCAGCCCCAGCACCCCGCCCACGATCGCCACCGCCGCCCCAATCAGCAGGATCTCGTTGAAGGCGACGACGAAGGCGTGATTCGCGGCGTCCAGTGCCCGCTCCCTGAACTGCGGCGGCGCCGTCGCTGCCGCCTGGTGCGCGGCGCCGGAGGAGACCGCGTCGGCGAAGCTCGACGGGGCCTGGGGGAGGCTGATCGCCAGCTCGCTGGCGATCCGTGACTGGAACACCGCGCCGAGCGCCGCGACGCCCGTCGCGATCCCGATTTGGCGGAAGGTCGAGTTGATCCCCGAGGCCATTCCGGCCCGCGCCGGCGGCACGACGCCGAGGGCCGTGGAGGCGATCGCCGGGTTGGTTAGGCCGATCCCGACCCCCGCCACCAGGAAGCCGGGCAGCAGCCGTGTCCACGAATCGCCCACCTGCACGCCGTGCATGAGCAGGAGTCCGACGCCGACCAGGATCAGGCCCGACCCCAGCAGCGCCCTCGCCGGCCAGCGCTTCAGGAGCTGCCCGCCGATCGGCGCGACGACGAACGAGAGCAGCGTCACGGGGAGGAAGCGGAGGCCGGCCTGGAGCGGGGAGAAGCCCAGCACGTCCTGGATGTAGAGCGTGAGGTAGAGGAACATCGCGAACATCCCCGCCGAGAGCGCCCAGGCGACGATCGAGACGCCGCCGAACGCGGGGACGCGGAACAGGCTGAGGTCGAGCATCGCGTTGTCGCGGCGCAGCTCGATGACGATGAAGGCGGTCATCAAGACGGCGGCGCCGATCAGCGAGACCAGGATCTCCGGACTCGCCCAGCCCGCGGGGTTGCCGCGGATCAGGCCGAAGATCAACCCGAACAGCGCCAGCGAGAAGGTCACCAACCCCGCCCAATCGATCGGCTTCGGATCGGAGGCCGCCACGTTGGCGAGCTGCGTCTCGGTCAGGAAGATCGCCGCGATGCCGATCGGGACGTTGACGAAGAAGATCCACTCCCACCCGAGGGCGTCGGTGATCACCCCGCCGACCAGCGGCCCGACGGCGACAGCCCCGCCGACCGTCGCGCCCCAGATCCCGATCGCGCTCGCTCGCTCGCTCCCTTCGAACTCCTGCGCGATCAGTGCCAACGAGGTCGCGAACATCGCCGCGCCCCCGACGCCCTGCAGCGCCCGGAAGAAGTTGAGGACCGTGGGATCGCTGGAGAGCCCGCAGAGCAGCGAGGCGAGCGTGAAGATGGCGAAGCCGATCGAGAAGATCCGCCGGCGCCCGAGCCGGTCGCCGAGCGAGCCGAAGACGAGCAGGGAGGAGGCCAGGGTGAGGGCGTAGGCGTCGACTACCCACTGGAGGCTGGAGAGGCTCGCGTCGAGGTCCCTCTGGATCGACGGCAGCGCCACGTTGACGATCGTGATGTCCAGCAGCAGCATGAACGTCGCCACGCACACCGCGAGCAATGTCCACCACCTGCGTGCCATCTCAGTGGGCGAGGTGGCCGAACTTCTCGCGGATGCGGCGGTAGAAGTTCGAGCCCGGCAGCTGGGCGAGACGGCTGGCGGCCTCGCGAAAGCGCACCTCCAGCTCCTCGCCGCTCGCCAGCTCGCCCACCAGGGCGCCGTCCAGGACCACGTCGACCGGGTCCCTGCCGACGCCGTTGAGGACATGCAGGACGTCGTCGGGCGCGACCACGAGCGCCCTCGCGGTGAGCGTGTGCGGGGCAATGAAGCTGACCACGTACCCCTTCACCCCCCAGGCCAGGATCGGGCCCTGATTGGCGAGGTTGTAGCCGGTCGAGCCGGCCGGAGTGGCGGCGACCAGGCCGTCGCAGCGAACGTGGCCGACCTCCTGCCCCCCCAGCCTGTAGGAGAGCTCCGCCACCCGACCGTGCGGTCGGCGGATGAAGGAGACGTCGTTGAGGGCGATCGGCATCTCCGCCTCGACCTCCGCCGACAGCCCGGGCAGGGTCATCACGTCGAAGTCCCCGCTGAACGCGCGCTCGAGCCCGCTCTCCAGCTGGTCCCGCTCTGCCGCCGCCAGGAACCCGATCGTCCCGAAGTTGATCCCGAAGACGGGCACCCCCGACCACGCATAGGCGCGCAGGGCCTGCAGGATCGTCCCGTCTCCCCCCAGCACCAGGCACAGGTCCACCTGCTCAGTAGGCTCCTCGCGGACCTCGATGCCCGGCGCCCCCTGGTGCTTCTCGAGCTCCTCGGGGTCGGCGAGCAGCGTGCACGACACCCGGCTCGCCGCAGCGACCGCGGCGCGGAGCGCCGCCGCCGTCTGGTCCGGCTGGGTGTGGGTGAGCACGACCGCCTTTCGCACCGCCGTGGGTGCGGCCGCCTCGGTGCTCACGGCTCCACCTCGTGGATCGCGGCCTCCAGGTCGTCGAGCTCCGCGCCGTCGGCGCCGCACCAGATGAACGTCTCGCGATTGCCCTTCGGGCCCGCAAGACCGGAGGACGCGAAGCCCCTGATCCGCAGCCCGATCTCGCGAGCCGCGTGCGCGACCACGTCCAGGGCCTCGCGGCGCTCCGAGGCCGAGCGGACGACGCCGCGCCGGACGCGGCCCCGGCCGAGCTCGAACTGCGGCTTGACTAGGGCGAGGATCTCGCCGCCGGGGGTCAGACATGCCGCGACCGCGGGCAACACCTTGGCGAGCGAGATGAACGAGACGTCGAGGGTCGCGAGCTCGGGCTCGTAGGGCAGGTCGGAGGGCCGGAGGCTGCGCGCGTTCACGCCCTCCAGGACGTGGACGCGCGGGTCGTTGCGAAGACCCCAGTCGAGCTGGCCGCGGCCGACGTCGAGCGCGATCACCCGCGCCGCGTCGCGGCCAAGCAGGCAGTCGGTGAACCCCCCGGTCGAGGCGCCGACATCGAGGCACGCGCGGTCCGAGACGTCGATTCCGAGGGCCTCGAGACCGCGTTCGAGCTTGATCCCGCCGCGCGAGACGTAGCGGGGGGCTTCGTCGACCAGAAGCTCGGCGTCGTCGGGGACGAGCTGGCCGGGCTTCGACGCCCGGGGGCCATCACGCCCGATCCGCACCCGGCCGGCCCGCACCGAGGCGGCCGCGCTCGTCCGCGAGCCGGCGAGGCCACGGTCGGCCAGCAGGGCATCGATCCGACGCCGCTCCATCTCGCCAACGGTACCTACAGGGACGTCGATCCGCGCGATTTCAATTGTCGAACCGCAGCCCGGCGCTCACCCCCGCCGACGCCCACGGGTGGGCCGGGCACGCCTCGGCCACCGGCGGAACACCCAGACCCCGCCGTACACCGCGCCGCAGGCGAACAGCAGGAAGACCACGCCGGCGCCCACGAAGACGCTCCTCGCGGTGTCAGAGCTCGACCAGTGGCCGCTGAGCATCGCCCAGGAAACGAAGGCGCAGCCGGCGCTCCCTACGAAGAAGTACCCCGACGCCAGCCACCGCATCCCGCTAGCGCGTCTCGGGCGGCGCTGGTGCCTGGACGTGAAGTTCGATGCCAGATCTGGAACGCGCGTAGTGCTGAATCTGGAACCGGTGGCAGTGAGGCAAGTTCCCGAGCGGAGCTCCGCAGGAAGCGTGATGGGCGTGGACGGGAGACACGCAGCAAGCCTAATCGGGAAGGACGAAGGCGATGGCAGCAAGACAGATAATCCTTCGTCCATGAGGAAGGCCGTCACCGTGGCCCTGCTCGCTGTGATCGCCCTGAGGCTTCTCACAGGCTGCGGTGGCGCGCCCACGCTGAAACGCTCCGACCTCCCGCCTTCGCTTGCCAAGTCGATGCCGCATCTCAGGAAAGCTGGGCTAGACGTTCAGGCTAGGGCTGTGGGGCCGGATGAGATCCCGAGTCTGGTCGTCGATGCAGACTCCCAACACCCCGTGCTCCTTGTCACCGCCGCAAGGGGTCAGAGGATCCTGAACATGCGGGTCCCGAGCTTGGTGGATGACATTGACACCGCTGTCACCTTCGATACCTCAAGGGAGACGATCTGCGGGCAGTCCATGGCCGCCGGGCCGGACAATGGCGCCAGCGACCACGTTCTCCGGCTGAGCGGTTTGTGCGGCCGATAGCGGAAGTAGCACGCTCAGCCGCGATCCCCTTCTACAGGCAATGACCAAGTGTGATCGGGGTCACGTATATCCCTTCAAAACATGTATAATGTCTGGCGATGACCGAGATCGACAAACTCCACGGGGCACTTCAGCGCGTGGGTCGAGGCGAGTGCCCGTCCTGCAACGGGAAGGAATGGGAGGTCGATTCGGACCACCCAGCCTTGATCCCGCTGGTCGAGGCTGACCGCACCTGGAAGCCAGGCTTCGGGATCGAGGCCATCGAAATGATCTGCTCGCGCTGCGGATTCATTCGGATTCATTCGGCACAGGTTCTGCGACGGCGATTGAAGGAAACGGGAAATGGCCGCTAACGACCGGAACAACCCCAAGCGTCAGCCCTCCTCGGATTCGACCTATTCGTTGATGGAGTTCATGCGCGAGTACCCGGACGATGCGGCCTGCCTAGATCGGCTTTGGCGAGAGCGCTTCGCCCCGGACGGCCACCATGCGGCCTGCCCGAAGTGCGAGCGGGAGCGCAAGTTCCACCGAGTCTCGACCCGCGCTTGCTACGCCTGCGATTCCTGCGGCTGGCAGATCTACCCGACCAAGGGGACGATCTTCCAGAAATCCACGACCTCGCTTCAGCTTTGGTTCTACGCGATGTATCTGATGGCTAGCACTCGCTGCGGGATCTCCGCCAAGCAGCTTGAGCGCGAGTTGGGCGTGACCTACAAGACCGCCTGGCGCATGTTCAACAAGATTCGCAACGACTTGATGGGCGGCGACGACGAGCCGCTTTCGGGCGACGTTGAGCTGGACGAGACCTCTTGGGGCGGGCATCCTCGCAACACGCTCCCTGACCGCAAGGCCGTCGCCAAGTTCCGCGAAGCCAAGCCAACGATCCTCGGAATGGTCGAGCGGGGCGGCAAGGTCCGGCTTCGCGTGATCCCGTCGAGGCGCGGTCCCGCACTTAGTCGAGAAGTGCGGGGGAACGTCAACCCTGCCGCGATCATCTTCACGCCGCTCTCGCCGCCCAGCTTGAGAAGGCTCGGGCGTTGGCGGCCCTTCGGCTCCCTTCCACTGTCGGCAATGGTTCGCGCGAGTCGCGCGAGGGCATCCGAGTAGCGTTCGCCGCCTGTCTCGCCCGATTGCTCTGGACTCACGCGGCTCTAGGCCGGAACGACTTCGCGGAGCTTGTTGCCCTTACGGACGAGGAGCTGCCCGCCAGATTCCGTGGTCTTTTCGATGAAGTCCTCGTTCAAGATGGCCTGCTCAAGCGCGGCCTCCGGCGTCAGGCCAGAACGCTCGGCAATGGCGGCAAGGGCGGTCACGGCCTCCTCGGAAAGCTCGACCGAATACTCCTTGCCGTTGATTTCAAACGTGAACTTCATATCGCCTCGCGCCTAGGATACCCCGTCCTCACGCGCCTATTTGCTCGTACTCGTGCGGCGCAAGGCAGCCCGCCTCAGCATGTCCTCGAACGTCTTGCGCTTAGGGACGGGGATCTCGATTGGCTCGTGAGGCTCGCCGGTCGTCTTGTCCTTGCCCCTGGGTTGGGTCTTCTGCTTAGGCTGACGCTTGTTGGCCATGAGAAAGCGAGGGTAGCGCGGTGGACGGATTTCTACAGAGACTCTTTCGGGACGAAGTCGAGCTGCAATGCAGGTTCGTCGTCCTTGCCGTAGATCAGCTCAAGGCTGCAAGCAGCAAGACCGAAGCATGGTTCGCGCTCCAAGGTGCTGTCATTTCAGCCGCAAACCTCTCGAAGCTGCTCTGGGGAAGCAGGGGCAGGAGTCATGCCGAACGGCAAGACCTGCGCGACAGCCTAGACGTGGATGATTCATCCATCTTGCGAGACCCCGATCTGCGAAATGACTTCGAACACTTCGATGAGCGGATCGACCTGATGTTCGGGGAGGGGCGCAGCAGCAGCATCTACGCGGGTCGCAACATCGGCCGGGACATTGACCTTCTCCTCCCTGAGGGCACAAAGCACTTCGGCCGCTACGACTCTGAGTCAGGCGTCATCGCGTTCTGGGACCACACGTTTTCCCTGCCCGACATCGTCGCGGAGGCCCGACGCATCCTGGCGGTAATCGAGAGCGGCGGGGCGAGGCCAGCCACAGAAGGCGCCTGACGGATGCGGCCACTCGCGGCCGCAATGCTCAAAGTGGTTCTCCCACCACTCCCGCTCTAGGGCTTCCCGCAGCTCCGCGTTCTCGCGCTCCAACTCACGACGGCCTACGTCTGCTTGCCGGTTGTCAGGATACATGTCTTGAAGGTACATGCGTGATCGGGGTCACACATGAATCGCACATACGTTCGTATCTTGACTTGTGCAATGCGCACCTCCCGTGCGATTCCACTTTCCGCCCACGCCGTGATCGAGACGGTCGCCGCGCCGGCGATCATGGCAGCGCCGTTCCTGCTCGGCTTCGGGCAGGGCGCCGCGCTCGTCGCGTTCGTGGTCGGGGCGCTGCTGCTCGGGTTGGCCATTCAGGCCGCCGGTCCGCAGCGGACGATCCCCCTCTCGGCACACGCCGGGTTCGACTACACGCTCGCGGTGGTGGCGGGGATCGGCGGGCTGATGGTCGGGATCGCGACCGGCGAGTGGGGCGCAGCAAGCTTTTTGGTCGGCGTAGGCGTCGCCCAGGTCGCGTTGACCGCGGCAACGCGGTTCAGCGCCCCGATCGGCGCCTGAGGTGCCGGCCTCCCTCCCATAAATACATACATATCTCTCCTCCCTGTACCCCTGAAACGACCGGCCTTCGGGCCGGTCGTTTCATTTGGCTTGTTCATGCGGTTTTCGCCCAAACGAGAGCGGCCCGGGGGCTCCGAGGGCCGTCGGTGCGCCCACTCGTGCGCCCAACAGGCGGCCTACAGCGAGCGCAGGCGCTCCGTCGAGATCGTGCGCTCGGTACCTGCTCTCTGAGTAGTCCCTTGGCCGGGAGGTTGCGCTCGAGCAGCCCGCGGGTGTAGCGTCGCGGGGGGGCGGGAGTCAACCCGCGTCCTTGCTTGAAGGAGGAGCTAGATGATGTGGCGCGTTGTCGTAGCGATCCTCGCGCTGGCGGTCGCAGGCTGCTTGGCCCTTACGCCGGATCGGGCGCACGCCAGCCAGGTCGGCTGCGGCGACACGATCACCGCCGACACGACCCTCCACAAGGATCTCGTCAACTGCCCCAAAACAACGGCATCCTGATCGGGGCAGACAATGTCACCCTCGATCTGAACGGCCACAGGATCGACGGAGACGGCACCCCCGCTGCCGGCTGCAACCCCATCACCGACTTCTGTGATTTCGGGATCGCCTTTGAGGGTCACAACTGGGTGACGGTCAAGCGCGGCTCGGTGCGCGAATTCGAGGGCGGCATCCTCGCCTTTAAGGCCCACAACGTCCGCCTGCTCGGCGTCTCTACCTCGAGGAACCGTTTCGGCAACATCGGAGTCGCCAACTCCACGCGAATCCTGGTCCGAAACTGCTCCGGGGATCGCTCGACCTCTCGCGAGGGGAATGGTCTGGGCTTGTTCGACTCGCACCACATCCGAGTCCTGCACAGCTCGTTTCGGGGGAACGTCCATGTCGGAATCAAGGCCATCGGTTCCACGAACAACGTAATCAAGGGAAACCTGCTGTCGCGCAACGGCGACGAGGGATTCCTCATGGAGGGGGGCGCGGGCTTTCGGATAAAGCGCAACCGACTGGTTCGAAACGGCGCAGGCATCACGCTGGGCCCCGGGACCCGCAACGTGATCACCCGGAACCGCGTCTTCCGAGGCCGCGATGGCATCCGGATCGAAAAGGGACACCGCAACCTGGTCGCGCACAACCTCGTGGTTCGCACTCGCAGAGCGGGCATCCGCCTCGGAATCAAGCACCCCTTCTTGGGCGGTGCACACAACGTTGTCCGCCGAAATCTGGTCAGAGATAGCCGCGTGGATGGGTTCGTGGTCGTCAAGAAGGACCGCCACAGCCTCCTGAAGCGCAACATCGCCAAGGGGGCTGGAGACGACGGTTTCGACATCGAGAGCCGCTCGACCACGCTCACCAGCAACCACGCGGTCCACAACGGAGATCTCGGCATCGAGGCGGTTCCTGGCGTTAACGACGGTGGCGGGAACAAGGCGAGCGGCAACGGCAACCCGCTCCAGTGCCTGAACATCGTCTGCGGCTAGCCACTCGGCCCACCTGCGCGGGATAGGCCCTCGAACCCGCCGGGCTGCGGGAGTAGGGCGTGGCGAGTTTCGCGAGCCCCTCCTAGGCCCCGGCGACGGCCCCCTGCAC
>JAHEXV010000076.1 GCA_023251935.1 bacterium
GGACGGGCGCGATCAGAGCCCCAGCGTCTTGGCGATGATGTTGCGCTGGATCTCGGAAGTGCCCCCGTAGATGGTCGAGACCAGGGTCGCACGCACGAGGCGCTCCATGTCGTACTCGGACGAGTAGCCGTAGCCGCCCATCATCTGCATACCCTCGAGGGCCGCCTTCTGCGCGGTCTCGGTGACCAGGAGCTTCACCATCGACGCCTCGCGCGGCAGCATCCGGTCGGGATCCTCGTCCACCTTGGAGGCCACCCAGTAGGTCATCAGCCGGGCCGCCTCGAGCTCGGTCGCCAGGTCGGCGAGCCGGTGCTGGAGCGCCTGGAAGGAGCCGATCGGCCGGCCGAACTGACGGCGCTCCTTGACGTAGGCGAGCGCGTCGTCGAAGGCGCGCTGCCCGATCCCGAGCATGGTCGCCGCGAGGATCAGGCGTTCGACGTTGAGGCCCGCCATCAGCTGGGTCCAGCCCTGGTCGAGCTCGCCCAGCAGCGCGTCCTCGGGGGCCTCGACGTCGTCGAGGTAGAGATGGGCGGTCTCGCGGCCGCCCATCGTGTCGATCGGGTCGATCCGCAGGTTCGGCGCGTCGGTGGGGATCCAGATCATCGACAGGCCCTGGTGCTTGTCGTCGCCCTGGGTGGTGCGGCAGACGATCAGGATGTGGCGGGCGATCCGCGCGTTTGAGCAGAAGACCTTCTGGCCCCGGAGGACGAAGCCGCCATTGACCCGCTCCGCCGAGGTCTTCAGCGAGCCGACGTCCGAGCCGGCCTCGGGCTCGGTCATCGCGATCGCCTCGACGTCGCCGCGGGCGATGCCCCCCAACACGTCGTGCTTCTGCTCGTCGGTGCCGAAGCGCTGCGTGGCCCCGGCGACGATCAATGTCGTCGCGTAGCCCCCGATCGGCGCCAGTCCCCGCGAGGTCTCCTCCATGAACAGGCACGCGTCGAGCATCCCTCCGCCCGAGCCCCCGTAGTCCTCGGGGATGGTCACGCCAAGCCAGCCGAGCTCTCCCATCTTTCGGTAGAGGGCGTCGTTGTGGGCCTCGCTGTAGCCGCTGGTCAGCGCTCCCCGCTGCTCCTGGGTGCCGCACTCGCGGCGGCAGAGGTCGCGGATCGCGTCGACGAAATCGGCCTGGGCGTCGGTGAGCGCGAAGTCCACGGGCGGAACCCTAGTCACGCTGCCCGGTCCGCGCCCTGCGGCGTGGCGAGAGCCGAGTTGCGTTCGTCCATGCAGCGCAACTCGGCACTCGGGGCGCGGGCGGCATTGGAGAGGAGCCCGGAGTCGGACTCGAACCGACGACCCCCTCCTTACCATGGAGGTGCTCTACCAACTGAGCTATCCGGGCGGGGGCCTCACGATAGCGCCGCGGTGGGCCTCCGCACGAGCCCCGGGGCCCGCGCTTAGCGCTCGCCCTCTCCCACCCCGACGGCGCGCATCGCCTCCTCCGGGGAGGCGTACATCTGCATCCGGACCTGCTTTCCGTCGCGGATCGTCCAGACCTGGCCGAAGCGCATGTCGACCGGCAGCCCGGTGGCCTTCGCATGTCCCCGCTGCTGCGCGATCACCACGATCCGGTCGCCGGCCTGGTGAAGCTCCTCGATCTCGAGCGTCCAGTCGTCCCAGGCCTCGCCCCAGGCCGCGAGGAACTCCCTCGCTCCCTCGATGCCCTCGTAGGTCTGGCGCTCCGGCCAGCCGCGGAAGGTGGACATGTCCCAGACGAACTCGGGGCCGATGAACTCTTCGGCCAGCTCCCCGGTGGTGATGAAGCTTTCGTACCCGCGCCGCATGAGCTCGAGGTCCTCGGTGGACATCGCTACACCACCCCGCCGAGCGCCTCGGCGAGGCCGTCGACGTCCTCCTCGGTGGTGTCCCACGAGCACATGAGGCGAATCGTACCCGCGGCCTCGTCCCAGACGTAGAACGGCAGCGCGGCCGGAAGCGCGTCGCGCAAACGGTCGATCGCCGGCGCCGGCAGGGTGACGAAGACGCCGTTGACCTCCACCGGATAGGCGATCTCCACCCCGTCGATCCGCGAGATCGCACCGGCCAGCCGCTGCGCCATCGCATTAGCGTGCGTGGCGTTGGAGCGCCACAGGTCGTCAGTCAATAGCGCGTCGAACTGGACCGCGAGGAACCTCATCTTCGAGGCGAGCTGGCCGAGCTGCTTGCGGGTGAAGCGAAACGTCTCCGCGAGCTCCGGGCGCAGGAAGACCACCGCGTCGCCCAGCAGCAATCCGTTCTTGGTGCCCCCGAACGAGACCACGTCGACCCCGAGCTCGGCGGTCAGGGCGCGAAGCGGCCGGTCGAGGGCCGCCGCCGCGTTCGCCAGCCGGGCGCCGTCGATGTGGACGTACATCTCGAGCTCGTGGGCGGCGTCGGCGATCGCCCTCGTCTCGTCCGGCGTGTACACGGTGCCGAGCTCGGTCGCCTGGGTGATCGAGACGACGCGCGGCTGCACTTGGTGCTCGTCGCCGCGCCGGGCCTCCCAGCGTCGGAGGTCCGCGGCGCTCAGCTTGCCGTCCTCGGCGGGCACCGTGAGGAGCTTGGCGCCCGCCACCCGCTCGGGCGCCCCGCACTCGTCGACGTGCAGGTGGGCGACCTCGGTGCAGATCACGCCCTCGTAGGGGCGGGTGACGGCATCGATCGCGGTCAGGTTGGCGCCGCTGCCGTTGAAGACGAGAAACGGCTCCGCGCGCTCGCCGAAGTGGTGGCGAAAGCGCTCCCTGGCGGCGGCGGTGTAGTCGTCGTCGCCGTAGGCGACCACGTGGCCGTCGTTCGCCGCCGCGATCGCGGCCAGGACGTCGGGGTGGACGCCCGAGTTGTTGTCGCTCGCGAACCCGCGGGGGTGGCTCTCGCTCACGGATGGAGTGATAGCCGCTGCCCGTTCATCTTCGCGGCGGCATCACTGCAGATGAAGCAGATCGCCTCGGCGATCTCCTCCGCGGCGGTGAAGGTGCGAAACGGCTTGTCGGGGTTCTGCTCGCGCATCCGCGCGGTGAGGATCGCGTTGACCACGACGATGTTGGCGGTCGCCGGAGTCTCCTCGAAGGAGCCGGCCAGGGCGAGCGTCCAGCTCTCGGCGGCCGCCTTGGCGGCCGCGTAGGAGGCGTTAGTCCCATCGGGCCGCTGCGCCTGGGACGAGGAGACGAGGACGAAGCGCCCGTGCTCGCTGGAGACCAGCGCATCGTGGAAGGCCCGCGTCGTGTGCTGCACGGTGCGGACCAGGAGGTCGTGCAGCCACTCGTAGTCCGACAGCGGAGCCTCGGCGATCGGCTCGCCGCCGCGCCAGCCGCCGACCAGGTGCACGAGGCCGTCGACACGGCCGAAGCGTTCCCGCAGGTCGGTCGCCCACCGCCGTGTCGCGTTCTCGTCGAGCAGGTCCACCGAGCGGCCGTCGTAACGCTGGTCGGAGAGCACGAGGTCCGCGCCGAGCTGGTCGAGGCGCTCCTGTGAGATGTCGGTCGCGGCGATCATCGCGCCCTTCTCGGCCAGCAGCCGCACCACCGAGGGACCGAGTCCGCCGCCCGCCCCGGCGATCGCGATCACCCGGCTGTCGAGTTTGCTCATCGCCGTGATTCTGCCCGAATTCCCACCGCGTCCGCGGGACGGGCCATCACCGGCTCGAGCTTCCCCGCGAGCTGGACGTAGAAGAGGCTGAGCGGGAACTCGTCGGCCTTGACCAGGTCCACCAACTCCTTCGGCTCCTCGGTCTCCGGCAGGTCGCGGCCGTCGCTCGCCCACCGCGAGCCGGCGGCGGGCGGCACGTAGTCGGCGACCAGGTCGTGGGCGGCGATCCACTGTCCGAGCTTCGAGCGGTCAATGCCTGAGTGGTAGAGGTCCTGAACCCGGTCGCGCAGGGCGCCGACGCCGTCGGCGATCCGCTCCCACTCGATCGTCAGTCGGTTGTCGGTCCAGTGGAGGTGGCCCTCCTTGTGGAGGAAGGCGAACAGCAGCTGGCCGCCGAGCCCGTCGTAGTTGCGAACCCTGGAGCCGGTGACCGGGAAGCGGAACAGGCGATCGAAGAGGATCGCGTACTGGACGTAGCGGGCGAAGGCGAAGCCGGAGCGCTCGAGCTTGACCGCCTCGGCGAAGGCCGTCAGGTCACACCGAAGCTCCTCCAGCGAGTACATCCAATAGGGGCTGCGCTGACGGATCATGAACGGATCGAAGGGCAGGTCGCCGTGCATATGGGTGCGGTCGTGGATCAGGTCCCAGACGATGTAGGCGTCCATCGACAGCTCGGGTGAGCCCAGCAGGCAGGCGGCATCGGGCGGGAGGTTGAGATCCAAGAGCTCGACCGCGCGGCCGCAGACCCGGCGGAAGCGCTCGGCCTCGCGGTCGCAGAAGATGCCGCCGAAGTGGCTCGGGGGCCGATCGGCGGTGGAGAAGGTCTCGGGAAAGAGCACCGCGCACTCGGAGTCGTAGCCCGAGGTGTGGTCGACCAGGTTGACGGGGACGAACTTCGGGTTGTCGTAGCCCGACCCTTCGAGCTCGGCGATGAAGGCAGGCCACGGAGTTCGGACGATCAAGGCCTCGAAGCAGGTGTCGCGGGAGGCATTCTGCTTGTACATCGGAAACACGACCAGGTGCTCGATTCCGTCGCGGCGGTCGCGCTCGGGACGAAACGCCTCGGTCGAGCGGTCGAAGGCGGGCTTCGCGAACCCGGAGTCGACCCAGACGCCCAGATCGGCGCGCAACGCCTCGATGTAGGGCTGCTGATGCGGGAAGTGGGGTTCGAGGCCGGCGGCGGCGCTCGAGATCGCCTCCACCAGCTCGCCGAGACGGGCCGGGTCGCGCTGGGTCGTGTCGACGGAGCCATCGGGCTCCTGGGCGGCGCGAAGCTCCTCGACCGCCCGCTTCAGCTCGCCCCAGCGGGGGTCGGCCTGGGCCGGGGAGTCGGTCACCACCTCGACTCCAGCGAACGCGGGCTGCGCCGCCCAGTAGGCGAGGTTGAGCCACAGGGGCTCGTGATCGAGCTCGCCGATGCAGTCGTCCCCGAACAGGTCGGAGTCGGCCAGCGCGACGACGCGTCCGGCGCCGTGCTCGATCACCGCGGCGAGCGGCGCTCGCGGCGGCGAGGCGGTCGGGAAGGTGCGGGCGATCACCCGGGCGCCGTCCCAGAGCCGCAGCGTGCCGGCCCGGTAGAAGCAGGCCCGCTCGACGCGGGCGAGCAGGTCGACGTCGGCCCGCCCGTTGGCGCCCGTCCCGTTGGCGGCGCCCTCGAGGTCGGCCAGGACCCACGAGGGGGCGGAGTGGTGGTGCTCGTAGTCCTGCACCGTCAGGCTCTCGACCTCGACCCCGAAGCGGGCGAGCAGCTCGTTGAGGTTGTTGCCGTACTTCGCCTGCTCGGTCTCGCCGAGGGCGATCAGGCCGCCGCCGCCGCGCACGAACTCCTCGATCGCGTCGAGCTCGGCCTCGGAGAGGCGGGGCGGGCGCGAGTTGACGGTCGCCTCCCACTTCGGGTCGGAGGGATGGGCGATCACCAGCACGTCGGCGCCGGCGAGCGTCTCGCGAGTCAGCGGGCGGTTCGCGTTCGGCAGCACCTCGAAGTCGCGTTCGGCGAGCCGCTGGGCGGCGAGCGCGTAGGAGGAGTCCTCCGGATGCGCCGGCTGCATCTCCTCGGCGCGCTCGCGGCGGATCGTCCACGCTTCCGAGTGGGACTCGTCGAACAGGATGCGGGCGACCTTGGGCTGGGTGAGCATCTGCGTCTCTCTCCTCGGTGGCGTCGCCATCAACGCTACGGATCGCGATCGTCCGCGTCAATCCCCGATCGTCCACGGATTTGCGCAATGATTCAACGGGTGGACGCCGTTGATCGCAAGATTCTTTCGCTGCTGGTCGAGGACGGGCGGCGCACCTACGACGACATCGCGGCCCGGGTGAGCCTCTCCGCGCCGTCGGTGAAGCGGCGCATCGACCGGCTGCGGGCGAGCGGGGCGCTCGAGGGGTTCACGGCGGTGGTCGACCACGGGGCGATGGGCTGGAACACCGAAGCGCTGGTTGAGCTCTTCTTCCAGGCGGGGACGACCCTCGATCGGGTGGCGAAGACGCTGCGCGAGCATCCCGAGGTCGTCGAGGCCTGGAGCGTCACCGGGGAGCCCGACGCGATCGCCCGGGTCCGCACCGACGACAACGCGGCGCTCGAGCGGCTGATCATGGACCTGCAGAAGGACGGGTTGGTGATCCGCACCCGCTCGCAGGTGGTGATGTCGCGGCTGGTGGGCCGAGCGGGGGAAGGGCTCTAGGCGGGCCGGTGACGGGCTCATCGGCGCGGAATTGAAGAGGCTTCGAGCCAATAATCACGCGACCGGTCGAAAAGGGCTCGTTCAAGCCTCTTCCCCGCCGCTGGTTTATCCCAACCGCGGCGTTGGAATGCAGATCCGGCCTCACACTCGGCGGGCCAAAGTACTCCGAGTTCGAGATCGAGCGAGGTCGGCCGTTGCTCGAACAGGCGTCACTAGAATCGGGCAGCCACCCGGGGGAGTTCCGGAGCGGTCAAACGGGGCGCCCTGTAAAGGCGCTGGCTCAGCCTTCGCAGGTTCGAATCCTGCCTCCCCCATCGCCCCAAGGCCCGAGCGGGCGAACCCGCATTTCGGCGAACCACCAGATCACGATCCCCAAGGGCCCGTTCCGATCTGCGGGCTTGCGGGCTGGCGATGCGCTTCGCGTCGAGGCCGACGGAAACGGCCGGATCGTCGTCACGAGAATCGGGAGGCCGGCGACCTTGGACTCAACGCGGCCTGCGCCGGCCCCGTGATTTCCGCGAACGCTTCGGGCGCTCCTCCGGCTCGCGCAGCTCGCGCTGGAGCTCGTGGGCCGTGGCGTCCTCGACCGCCTCGCTCATCACCTGCTGGAAGCTCGCCAGCACCGCCTCGGAGGCCAGCGGGCGGAGCCGCTCGAGCGCCTCGCGGACCTTGGGCCAGTCCTGCTCGGGGCGCCCGGCTCGGTTGAACGGCTTCCAGACGCTGTCCAGGAACAGCTCGACGAACACGCGGGCGATCCGGCGCGAGTGGGTCCTCAGCTTCGCCGCCACCTCCAGGGCCGCCGTGGGCGGAACTCCCAGCGCCGCCAGCTCCATGCCGGCGCGCTGGAGCCGCGGGCTGAAGACCTCGACTCGGCCGTCGCCGAGCGACCGCATCAGGCCCAACTTCTCAGCTCGCGCGACCAGGTCCGGGTCGAGGCGGCCCCCCCAGCGCTCGGCGATCTCGTCGGCCTCGAGGATCTCGGGCTGCTCGTCCTCGAACGGCGCTCGCAGCGTCCGGGAGAAGTCGAGCACCTCGCGGCTGGAACCCCCAGCGCCCTCGAGCAGACGGCGGATCGCCTCGAGGTTGAAGCCGTCGGCCTGAAGCTCCTTGATCAGCTCGATCCGCTCCAGATGCTCCTCGCCGTAGTAGCCGGTCCGCCCTCGCACCGTCGGCGGCGGCACCAAGCCACGCGACTGATGGGCCCGGATGTTGCGAACCGTCATCCCGGTGCGCCGGGCCAGCTCGTCGATCGTCATCGACGGCCCGCGATCGCCGCCGCGCTTCCCTCTCGGCCCGTCCGCGCCAGCCACGCGAGGATCGTACATTCCGGAATGTCCCATCAAATGATGTTACGGTCGAGCCGGCTAGGGGTATTCAAGGCCGAGCATGTCTGACGAGATTCCGATCCAACACGTGCAGCTCCACGGCCACCGGGTGGGGTACCGCATCGCCGGCGAGGGCCCGCTGGTGGTCCTGATCCACGGCATCACCTCCAGGTCGGACGTCTGGCTGGACGTCATCGCAAGCCTCTCGGACCGCTACACGGTGGTCGCCCCCGACCTGCTCGGACACGGTCGCTCGGCCAAGCCTCGCGGCGACTACTCGCTCGGCGCCTACGCGAGCGGCGGCCGCGACCTGCTGGGGGTGCTCGGCTTCGAGCGGGGGACGATCGTCGGCCACTCGCTCGGAGGCGGGATCGCGCTCCAGTTCGCCTACCAGTTCCCTGAGTACACGGAGCGGCTGGTGCTCGTCTCGAGCGGCGGCCTCGGGACCGAGGTCCACCCCCTGCTGCGCGCCGGCGCGCTGCCCGGCTCCGAGCTGGTGATGCCGCTGATCGCCCCGAGCTGGGCGGTGCGGGCGGGAGCCGCGGTCGCCGAGTTCCTGAAGCGCTTCGGCGTCCAGGCCGGGCCCGATCTGGCCGAGGCCGCACGCGGTTACGCGTCGCTGGCCGATCGCGACACTCGGGCGGCCTTCCTGCACACGCTGCGGGCGGTGATCGACCTCGAGGGTCAGCGGGTCAGCGCCGCCGACCGCCTGTACCTGGCCGAGCGCGTACCCACCCTGTTGATCTGGGGCACCGAGGACCCGATCATCCCGGTCGAGCATGGCCGCACCGCGGCGGAGCGGATCCCCGGCAGCCGGCTGGTCGAGCTGGCAGGGGCCGGACACTGGCCCCAGCTCGACGATCCAACCCGTCTCGCCTCCGAGCTGACCCGGTTCATCGAGACGACGGAGCCGCACGAGTTCGACATCGACCACATGCGCGAGATGCTTCGACGGGGGCCAGCGGCGGGGGCGACCGCCACTCGGCCGGCGCGCGGAACGGCTGGTTAGGCGAACTCGCGCAGCCGCTGCGCCTCTGGGAGCTGCTTCAGCTTCTTCAGCGTGTTGTTCTCGATCTGGCGGATGCGCTCCCGGGTGACCCCGAACGCCCGCCCGACCTCCTCCAGGGTCAGCGGCTCGTGGCCGCGCAGCCCGTAGCGCAGCTCGATCACCTGACGCTCGCGCTCGGGGAGCGCGTCGAGCGCCTTCTGGATGTCCTCGCGCTGGAGGTTCTCGGTCGCGCTTTCGAACGGCTCCTCGGTCGTCTCGTCGGCCACGAAGTCCCCCAGCTCCGACTCCTCCTCGTCGCCGATCGGCTTCTCCAGCGAGATCGGCATCTGGGCGACTCGGAGGATGTCGCGGACCTCGCGGACCGAGACCTTGAGCTCCGCGGCGATCTCCGCCGGCTCGGGCTCGCGGCCGAGGCGCTGGACGAGCTGACGCTCGACGTGGGTCACCCGGTTCAGCTTCTCGACCATGTGGACCGGGATCCGGATCGTCCGCGCCTTGTCGGCGATCGCCCTGGTGACCGCCTGGCGGATCCACCAGGTCGCGTAGGTCGAGAACTTGTAGCCGCGTCGGTAGTCGAACTTCTCCACCGCGCGGATCAAGCCGAGCGACCCCTCCTGGATCAGATCGAGGAAGCTGAGGCCCCGGCCGAGGTACCCCTTGGCGATCGAGACGACCAGCCGCAGGTTGGCCTCGACCATGTGTCGCTTGGCGACCATGTCGCCCCTCTCGATCCGCTGCGCCAGCTCGATTTCCTGGTCGGCGGTCAGCAGGTCGACCCGCCCGATTGAACGCAGGTAGAGGCGCAGCGAGTCGAGGCTGGGCTCGACGGTCAAGTCGAGCTCCGGCTTCTTCGAGGAGCCCGGCTGCCCGGACTCCTTGGCCTCCTTGTAGGCCGTCAGGCCGTCCTCGGCGATCACGTCGACGCCGTGCTCGATCAGGTAGGCGTGCAGGTCGTGGACCTGCTCCTTGGTTACCTCGACCTCCTCCAGGGTGGCCGCGATGTGCTCGAAGGTCAGATAGCCGCGCTCCCGCCCCTGGGCGATCAGCGAGCGAAGCTCATCGGAGTCCGAGAAGGGAAGGTCGCCGTTCAGCTCAACCGTCGCCGCGGCCCTGGCGGGGGCATCCTCAGCGGTCGACTGGGTGCCAGCCTCGCCGGTCAGCAGAACCTCTCCCTTCTGTGACAAATCCCCGCCCCTACCTCTCCTAACGCTCGGGGTCCGGGCGGCGCGAAGTATAGGGACTGGCCCGATCGCCGAGCGCGCCGTTCGACGCCCGTTAACCTTGGCCCAAGGCCACCGTCGGGCGTCCGCGGGTGCCCAGGCCCCGACGATCCGGCTCACCCCCGGATACGCCCACCGAGATGAGCGAGACGCGCGAGATCCCCCTCCCCTCGATCGACGTCCAGGCGTCGCGGCCGCGCACCGAGCTCAGCCTGACGCGGGTCGGCGTCCGGGGCATCGAGAAGGTGGTCCGGGTCGGCGGCCACGGTCCGGCGGCGGGCGACGGGGCGTCGTCTGCCCAAGCCCAGGATCGGGCCGGCAGCTACTTCTTCGCCGAGCTCGAGTGCTTCGTCGACCTGAACCCCCGCCAGGCCGGGGTCCACATGTCCCGGTTCGAGGAGGTCGTCAACGAGGCGATCGACCAGATCGTCCTCAGCGAGACCCTCCGCGCCGAGGAGCTCGCGGCGCGGATCGCGCAGCGGGTCCGCGAGCAGCAGGACGGCCTGCGCGCCGAGGTGACGATCGCCGCCCGCTACCCGGAGACGGTGCCGACGCCGGCCTCCGGCCTCCCCACGCAGGAGATCTACACGCTTCGCGGGGCGGCGGTGGTGTC
>JAHEXV010000022.1 GCA_023251935.1 bacterium
CATCGAGCTCGGGCCCTGCCACACTGGTTGCGCTACTACAACGAGCGCAGATCGCACTCAGCCCTGGGAGGGTTGCCGCCGATCAGTCGCGCTCGCAACGTCTCGGGGCAGGACAGCTAGTCGGGGAGGATCGCCGCGTCGGAGACGAGTCGAGGCTGGCCGCCGAGGCTGTACTCGACGTCGACCGTCTCGTGCTTGCGGTACGTGCCGAAGAGGCCGAGCAGCATCGCCAGATAGCGCATCCCGCCGACCTGCTCCTTGACGATCGGGCGGCTGAAGACGACCTCTGTGCCCCGGAGCTCGTAGTCGGTGCCCTCGGCCTGCTGGATCCCGTTCACGTAGACGACGATCGGCGGCTCCGCGCCGCTCGGCAGGCGAACGCGTCGCCCCGCGGCGACGCTTCCCTTCGGGACCTCCCGCTCCTCGGCCATCCGGCGGGAGCCTAGCTAGCGGGCGCTCAGAGGTCCCAGTTCAGGATCTTGCTCTTGACCTCGTCAGATAGCGGAACGCTGCGAGCTCAACTGAGCGCTTCGCGCACCGCGTCGAAGGCCGTCTTACCTTCCGTCGGCTCGAGCAGCCGCTTGCGCACCACGCCCGCGTAGGGAACCAGCCCGCCGTCGCCCATCACGTCGATCCCGACCTCGCGGCCCCGCAGCAGCCCACCGGTCGAGAGCTCGAGACGCGCCTGGACGCGCTGGCCCGGCTCGAAGTCGCGAAGCGCATTGATCTCCTCCAGCGGTCCCTCGCCACGGATCTCCTGCACATGCCGCTCCACCGAGGCGACCGCCTCACCGAGTTCGTCAAAGCTCTCCCGCTCGACCGAAGAGCCGTGTCGGATCGTGAGGCGGTACCGGGCCACCCGGCGATGCTACGGCCTGCACTAGCCACGAAGTCGCGGTAGGTGTGCGTCAACCTGCCACCGTGCGGCCAAAGGAACCGCCCGTTGGCGCTAGCGACGAAGTCGCGGTAGGGGCGAGTACGACCTGCCGCCACGGCGGCCAAAGGAACGTCCCTTGGAGCTAGCGACGAAGTCGCGGATCGAGCGAGTACGACCTGCCGGTCGGCAACGCACCCGAACCCGCCGACACCGGACGCGAAGCGGAGGATGTCGGCGGAGTTATTCCTCCTAGGCCCCGCGCCGCTGGCGCTTCGGCCGGCGGGCCGGCGGGCCGATGATCTTCTCGGGGCCCTCGCGATCCCCGATCTGCGAGTAGTCGCGCTCGCGCTCGCCGACGTAGATCTGGCGCGGGCGAGCGATCTTCTGCTCGGAGTCGTCGTTCATCTCCATCCACTGCGACACCCAGCCGGAGGTCCTGGGGATCGCGAAGATCACGGTGAACATCTCGGTCGGGATCTGCAGGGCCTCGTAGATGATCCCTGAGTAGAAGTCGACGTTGGGGTACAGCTTCCGCGACGTGAAGTAGTCGTCGTCGAGCGCCCGCTTCTCGAGCTCGCGAGCGATCTCCACCAGCGGGTTGTACTCGGTGGCCTCGAACACCTCGTCCATGTGCTGCTCGATGATCCGCGCCCGCGGGTCGTAGTTCTTGTAGACGCGGTGGCCAAAGCCCATCAAGCGCTCCTCGCGGTTCTTCACCCCTTCGAGGAAGTCCGGGACGTTCTCCGGCGACTCGATCCGGCGCAGCATCCGCAGCACGGCCTCGTTGGCCCCGCCGTGAAGCGGGCCGTACAGCGCCGCGACGCCGGCGGCGACCGCGGAGTACGGGTCCACCTGGGAGGAGCCCACCCCGCGCACGGCGTTGGTCGAGCAGTTCTGCTCGTGATCGGCGTGGAGGATGAACAACACGTCCAGGGCGCGCTCCAGCCGAGGGTCGGGCTCGTAGTGGCGCTCGGTCTTCTTGAACATCATCGAGAGGAAGTTGCCCGAGTAGCTGAGATCGTTGTCCGGGTACACGTACGGCAGCCCCATGTTGTGCCGGTAGGCGAAGGCGGCCAGGGTCGGCACCTTGGCGATCAGCCTGATCGCCGCCATGTAGCGCTCCTCGGGGTCGTCGATCTGCTTGGCATCGGGGTAGAAGGTCGACAGCGCCCCGACCCCGGCGAGCAGCATGCCCATCGGGTGGGCGTCGTACCGGAAGCCCTCCAGGAACTGCTTGATGTCCTCGTGGACGAAGGTGTGGTGGGTGACGTCGAAGACCCAGCGCTCCAGCTGGGCAGTCGTCGGCAGCTCCCCGAAGACGAGCAGGTAGGCGACCTCGAGGTAGCTGGAGCGCTCGCAGAGCTGGTCGATCGGGTAGCCGCGGTGCTCGAGCACGCCCGCGTCCCCGTCGATGTAGGTGATCGCCGACCGGCACGAGGCCGTGTTGGTGAACGCCGGGTCGTAGGCCATCAAGCCGAAGTCGTCGTCGGAGGCCTTGATCTGGCGCAGGTCCATGGCCCGGATCGTGCCCTCGCTGACCTCGAGCTCGTAGGTCTGGCCGGTGCGGTTGTCGGTGATCGTGAGCGTGTCATCGCCGGGGGCAGCCACTGTGCCGTCGCCTTGCTGACTCGTCTGCCGCTGGGTCGCCATTGCCTCTCCTCTTTGGTCCGGTCTTCGGTTGAGTGAATTCTCGCACTGCCGGCCGGCGGGCAGTCGTTTCTGGCAGGGTTGGCGGCGTGAGCACGACGCAGGCGGTCGCCTCCCAGCGCAAGCGCGGCGCGCTGGCCCTGTTCGCGGGGTTGGGCCGTCGCTACGAGCTGCTCTCGTCCCTGTTGAGCTTCGGTCAGGACCCCCGTTGGCGCCGGGCGATGGCGGCGACCGTGCAGGCGGGCCCCGCGGACCGCGTGCTCGATGTCGCCACCGGCACCGGGTTGGTGGCACGCGAGCTGGTGGGGCGCTACGGGTGCTCGGTCGTCGGCCTCGACCAAAGCGGCGAGATGCTCGCCGAAGCGCGGCGGGCGCTCGCCGGGCGGCCCGAGCTTGCCGAGCGGATCGAGTTGGTCGAGGGCGAGGCCGAACGACTGCCGTTCGGCGATCGCGAGTTCGACCACCTGACCTTCACCTATCTGCTGCGCTACGTCGACGACCCGGCGGCTACGCTGGCCGAGCTGGCCCGGGTGGTGAGGCCCGGGGGCCGGATCGCGTCGCTCGAGTTCGGCCTTCCCGATCCGCCGCTCTGGCGGTGGCTATGGCGGCTGTACACCCGCGCCGGCCTGCCGGCGGTCGGGCGGCTGTTCGGGCACGATTGGTACGAGGTCGGGCGCTTCCTCGGGCCGAGCATCGAGGGCATGTACCGCGACCGGCCGCTCGATCGCCAGCTCGAGCTGTGGGAGAGGGCCGGGGTCACGATGGTTCGCCGGCGCCGCATGAGCCTCGGAGGAGGGGTGGTGATCTGGGGTGTCCGCGGTGGCTGAGGTCGCCGACCGCCCGGCCTTCTACGCGCTGCGGCCGGGGGGCTGGCGGGATCTGATCACGATCCTCCATCCTCCGTACACCGCCTGGCACCTGAGCTACGTCGCGTTCGGCGCCGTGGCTGCGCCCCAGCTCCATCCCCCACGTCTGTGGGCCGCGCTGGGGGCCTTCTTCCTCGGGGTCGGGGTCGCCGCGCACGCTCTCGACGAGCTCAACGGCCACCCGCTTCGGACGCGGCTCTCCGACCGGGCCCTCGCCCTCCTGGCCGGGATCGCCCTGGTGGGGGCGGTCGGGATCGGGATCGTGGGCATCGTCGTCGTCTCGGCCACCCTGGCGCCCTTCGTGGTCGTTGGCGCCTTCCTCGTCCTCGCCTACAACCTCGAGCTGTTCGGCGGGCGCTTTCACAGCGACTTCTGGTTCGCCGCCGCCTGGGGCTCGTTCCCGGCGTTGACCAGCTATTGGGCGAACGCGCTCGCCGTCGACTCGGTCCGCCAGGCGGTGGCCGCCGCGGGCGTGACCCTGGCCTGCTTCGGGCTCAGCATCGCGCAGCGCAGGCTCTCGACGCCGGTCCGCGAGCTGCGTCGCAGGACCGTCTCGGTGAGCGGCGTTCTGAGCCTCGCCGACGGCACCGCCCGGGAGCTGACGCCGGCCCGGATCGCCGCTCCGCTGGACGCCGCGCTGGGGGCGCTCTCCGCGTCGCTGGTCCTGCTGGCCGTTGCCCTGGTGGCGATCCGCATCTGAGCGGCCGCGGGCGGGCCGGCTCGCTCAGTCGGGCAGCTCGAAATGGGTCATCGCGCGAAGCCCTTCGTAGCGATCCGAGATCTCGCCCTCGGAGAGATCCGCGATCCGCTCGATGCCGAACTGCTCGACGTTGAACGACGCGAGCACCGTCCCGTAGGCGATCGCCCGGTGCAGCGCCGCCTCCGTGGGCTCTGTTCCCTGCATGTCCAGGTAGCCGAGGAACCCCCCGGCGAAGCTGTCACCCGCCCCGGTCGGGTCGCGCACGTCCTCGAGCAGATAGCCGGGCAGCGCGTAGAACCGCTGCGGCGTGAACATGACCGCCCCGTGCTCGCCGCGCTTCGCGATCACGATCCTTGGCCCGAGCTCCATCACCTTGCGCGCGGCGCGGGCCAGGTTGGGCTCCTCGGTCAGCATCCGGATCTCGGCATCGTTGAGGAGCACGCAGTCGACCTCGGCGATCGCCGCCACCAGCGAGTCGCGCGTCGTCTCGATCCAGAGATTCATCGAGTCGAGCGCCGCCAGCCGCGGGCCGCACTGCCCGCGGACCCGTCGCTGCAGGTCGGGTTGGATGTTGCCCAGGAAGAGCACGTCGGCCTCGCTCGAGGCCGGCGACAGCTTCGGGTCGAACTCGGCGAACACCCCCAGCTCGGTGTCGTCGGTGTGGGCCAGGTTCATGTCGACCTCGTAGTGGCCCCGCCAGCGAAAGGTCTCGCCGCCGTCGACACGCTCGATGTCGTCGACGTTCACGCCGCGCGAGCGCAGCAGCTCGACGTGCTCCTCCGGAAAGTCCTCGCCCACCGATCCGACCACGCGCACGTCCGAAAAGAAGCGGGCGGCGAGCGCGAAGTGCACCGCTGAGCCCCCGAGCATGCGCTCGCGCTCCCCGAACGGGGTGCGCACGGAGTCGAGCGCGATCGAGCCGACGACGGTCAGCGACACGGCCGTGCATCCTAGGAGGTTGCCCCGGATCTTCCGCGCGCGACCGCCGTCGGAGCGGCACCGATGGGGGCCTTGGGGCCTGCGGGCGATAGCGTTCGCCCGAGATGGCAACGGCGGCAAAGGGGCGCGGACGCCGGGCGAAGGCCGCCGGCCCTGACTTCCACGCGATCGGCGACTACGGCTTCCTCTCCGATTGCCACACCGGGGCCCTGGTGGCCTCGGACGGCACCGTCGAGTGGCTCTGCCTGCCGCGGTTCGACTCGCCGAGCGTCTTCGCGGCGGTTCTCGATCGGAGGGCGGGCGCCTTCCGGCTCGGCCCCGCCGAGCTGCGCGCCCCGGTGGCGCGGCGCTACGTGCCGGGCTCGAACGTGCTCGAGACGAGCTGGATGACGGAGACCGGCTGGATGATCGTCCACGACGCCCTCGTGCTGGCCCCCGAAAGCGACGAGGACGGAGAGGACGTTCGCGCCCGCGAGATGGGAGCGCCGGACGCGCAGCACATGCTGGTGCGGACGGTCGAGTGCGTTCACGGGTCGATCGAGCTGGAGGCGCTCTGCGAGCCGGCCTTCGACTATGCGACCGAGGAGGCGAGCTGGAAGCTCGTCGACAAGGATGGGCTCGCGGCGGACGTCAGCGGCGGCGGGGAGACGCTGCGGCTGCTCGGCGACATCCCGCTCGAGCTCGACGGCCGGACGGCCCGCGGGGCTCGCACGCTCGAGACGGGCGAGCGCGCCTTCCTGTGCCTGACCTGGCGCGAGGAGCTGAGCGGGCCGAGCGACGCCGCCGACGCCGTGAAGCTTGTCAGGGGAACGGTGCACCTGTGGCGGCGCTGGCTCGAGCGGGGGACCTTCCCGGATCATCCCTGGCGCTGGACGCTGCAGCGCTCGGCGCTGGCGCTCAAGGGGCTGACCTACGAGCCCACCGGTGCGGTCGTCGCGGCCCTGACCACCTCGCTCCCCGAGACTCCGGGCGGGGAGCGGAACTGGGACTACCGCTACACCTGGATCAGGGACGCGAGCTTCACCCTCTGGAGCCTCCACGTGATCGGCTTCGATCAGGAGGCACGCGAGTTCATGGAGTTCGTCTCACATCTGTGCCACGGTCGTGGCCCCGAGACCCAGATCATGTTCGGGATCGGGGGGGAGACCGAACTCACCGAGCGGACCCTCGACCACCTGGACGGCTACGTCGGCTCGAAGCCCGTCCGGGTGGGCAACGCCGCCTACAGGCAGCGCCAGAACGATGTCTACGGGGCCCTCCTCGACTCGATCTACATCCACTCCAAGACCCGCGAGGGAGTTCCAGAGGACATGGCGCCGATCGTCTTCGAGCAGGCGGAGGCGGCCGCCGGCGCGTGGCGGGCGCCCGATCAGGGCATCTGGGAGGCTCGCGGCGAGCCCAGGCACTACGTCTCCTCGAAGCTGATGTGCTGGGTGGCGCTCGATCGCGCCGCTCGGCTCGCCCGCGACCACGGGAGCGGCGAGCTGGCGGACCACTGGCGGACCGAGGCCAAGGCGGTGCGGGCCGACATCGTGGAGCAGGGGGTCAGCGAGCGGGGGGTGTTTCGCCAGCACTACGACACCGACGCGCTCGATGCCTCGCTGCTCCTCATCCCGCTGGTCCGCTTCCTGCCGGCCGACGACGAGCGGGTCCGCGCCACGGTGCTGGCGATCGCGGACGAGCTGACCGAGCACGGTCTGGTGCTCCGATACCAGGTCGACGAGACCGACGACGGCCTCACCGGCAGGGAGGGGACGTTCACGATCTGCTCGTTCTGGCTCGTCTCGGCGCTGTCCGAGATCGGCGAGGCGAAGCGCGCTCGGAAGCTGTGTGAGCGGGTGCTCACCCACGGTACCCCGCTGGGCCTGTTCGCGGAGGAGATCGAGGCGATGAGCGGCGCCCAGCTCGGCAACTACCCGCAGGCGTTCACGCACCTGGCGCTGATCAACGCGGTCTCCCACGTGATCGCCGACGAGCAGATGGGCGAGCGCGAGGAGCCGAGCGCGGTGTTCACCGAGCTTCGATCCGCGGGCGCGGCCGGGTAGGACGCCCCTCCGCAGGGCACCCCTGCCCTCCGTACACTGCGGCGGCCATGCGTGCGATCCAGCTGGAGGAGTTCGGCGGGCCCGAGGCGATGAAGCTCGCCGAGGTGCCCGATCCCGAGCCGGGCGACGGAGAGGTCGTCGTCGAGGTCGCGCGCGCGGGGATCAACTTCGCCGACACCCACGTGACCAGAAACGACTACCTCGCGAAGCAGGAGCTGCCGCTGATCCCCGGCGGCGAGGTGGCCGGCCGGACGCCGGACGGTAGGCGGGTCGCGGCGCTGCTCGCCAGCGGTGGCTACGCCGAGAGGGTCGCGGTTCCGGAGGCCGTTCTGGTGCCGGTGCCCGACGAGGTCTCCGACGAGGAGGCCGCGGGGTTGCTGCTCCAGGGCCTCACCGCGCGCAGCCTGCTGCGGATCTCGGCCCGCCTCGAGGAAGGCGAGTCCGTGGTCGTCGAGGCGGCGGCCGGAGGCACCGGGTCGCTCGCCGTCCAGCTCGCGAAGCGGATGGGCGCCGGCAGGGTGATCGCGCTGGCGTCGTCCGAGGAGAAGCGCGAGCTGGCCCGCCGCCTGGGCGCGGATGCCACGGTCGATTCGCGGGCCGACGACCTGGAGTCGGCGATCCTCGAGGCCAACGGCGGTGAGCCGGTCGACGTCGTGCTGGAGATGACCGGCGGCGAGGCGTTCGAGGCCGGCCTGCGGGCGCTTGCCCCGTTCGGTCGGCTGGTCACCTACGGCCTCGCCTCGAGGGAGCCGGTCGAGATCCGAAACGTCGACCTGATGGGAACCAGCCGCGCCGTGATCGGCTTCTGGCTCAGGCACCTGTTCGGGCGCCCGCGCGAGCTTCGGGCCGGGGTCGCCGAGTTGCTCGAGGCGGTCGCGAAGCGCGAGCTCGAGGTGGTGATCGGGGACACCTTCCCGCTGCCGGAGGCTCGCCGCGCCCACGAGGAGATCGCCGCCCGCACGACTCACGGCAAGCTGCTCCTGGATCCGACTCGGTGAGCTGTTTTCGCGACCTCGGGCTCGCCGAGGAGATCCTCCGGGCCCTGGACGAGCTCGGCTACTCGGATCCGACCGCGATCCAGGAGCAGGCGATCCCCGAGCTGCTCGCCGGGCGGGATGTGATCGGCCAGGCCCAGACGGGCACCGGCAAGACCGCTGCCTTCGGCTTGCCGATGCTCCAATACCTCGATCCGGACTCCCAGGAGACGCAGGCGCTGGTCCTGACCCCGACCCGCGAGCTGTGCATCCAGGTGACCCAGGCGCTCCGGGCCTACGCTGAGCATCTCGGCGTCGGGGTGATCGCGGTGTTCGGCGGCCAGGCGGTGAGGACCCAGCAGTCGCGGCTGCGGGAAGCTGCGCACGTCGTGGTGGCCACCGTCGGCAGGACGCTCGACCTGATCTCGCGGGGCTCGCTCGATCTCGCATCCGCTCGCTACGTGGTCTTGGACGAGGCGGACGAGATGCTCGACCTGGGCTTCATCGAGGACGTCGAGCGCATTCTGCGGATCTGTCCCGCGGGTCGGCAGACATCGCTGTTCTCGGCCACGATCCCGCCCCCGATCGAGCGGTTGGCCGACCGCTACATGTACGACCCGATAACGATCAGGGTGACGCCGCAGCAGCTCACCGTCGACGCGATCGAGCAGGCCTATGTCGAGGTTCCCGCGCGTGGCAAGGTGGAGCGCCTGATCGAGGTCCTGAGAGCGGAGGAGCCCGAGCAGGCGATCATCTTCTGCCGCACCAAGATCGGGACGGCGCGGCTCGACGAGGCGTTGAGGACTCGGGGGCTCGGGGTAAAAGCGCTGCACGGCGACCTGAGCCAGGGGCAGCGCGACGGCGTCATGTTGGCGTTCAAGGACCACCGGCTGCGATTGCTCGTCGCGACGGACGTCGCGGCGCGCGGGCTGGACATCGAGCACGTCACCCACGTGATCAACTACGACGTCCCCCACACCACAGAGGCCTACATCCACCGGATCGGGCGCACGGGGCGAGTCGGGCGCACCGGCCGCGCGATCACCTTCGTGACCGAAAAGCAGCGAGCGGAGATCCCCCGCATCGAGCGCGAGGCCAAGACGACGATCGGCGAGTGGGAGCCTCCCGAGGAGCGTCTCGAGCATGCCCCCCGACCCAGACGGCGCGACCGCGAGCCGGCGGCCGAGGGTGAGGGCCGACCCTCCAGACCGCCTGGCAACGGGCTGGTGAAGCTGTTCGTCAACCGGGGCAGGCGCAGCGGGATCGACGACGAGGACGTTCGATGGGCGCTCACCGAGGGCGCGGTGATCCCGGACGACGCGATCGGCTCGATCCGGGTGCTGGACCGGTTCTCGTTCGTCGAGCTCGACGCGGGCCACGCCGAGCAGGCGCTCGAGCGGCTCGAGGGAACGAAGCTGAAGGGCAAGCAGATCCGAGTCGAGTACGCCCGCGGGTAGCGGTCGGGGGCGGGCATAAGCTGGCCCCCGGCATGGTCGCGGCCGCACTGCTCGCCCTTCTCTACCTGCTCCTCGAGCCGTCGAGCGCCGACCTCGCCGCGCAGACGTTTCGCTCCGACCTGTTCGCGGCGCACGGCTTCCTGATCTGGAACAACTACTGGTACGCGGGGCACTACCTGCCGGGATACAGCGTGCTGTTCCCTCCGCTCGGCGCCGCTCTCGGTCCGCGGGTGGTCGGCGCGCTGTCCGCCGTCGCGGCGGCGGGGCTGTTCGGCGCGCTGGCGAAAGACCGATACGGCCCCGGGGCCCGGCTGGCGACGCTTTGGTTCGGGGTCGGGACCGCGACCCTGCTGTTCACCGGACGACTCACGTTCGCGCTCGGCGTCGCGGTGGGCGCCGCCGCGCTGCTCGCCATACAGCGGCGACGGTTGGCCGTCGCCGCGGCGCTCGCCGCGCTGACCGCCTTCGCGAGCCCGGTCGCCGGATTGTTCCTCGCCCTGATCGGGATCGCGCTGGCCCTGGTGGGCGAGCGGCGGGCGGCTGCTGCGCTCGTCGGTGGGGCGCTAGCAGCGCTCGCCGCGCTGTCGATCGGCTTTCCGTCGGGCGGCGAGGAGCCGTTCGCGCTCTCGGCGCTCGTTCCGGTGGTGCTGTTCGCCGCGGTCGCGCTCGTCCTCCTGCCGCGCGAGGAGGTGACGCTTCGCTCGGCGATCGCCGTCTACGCGCTCGCCTCGATCGTGGCCTTCGCCGTCCCGAACCCGGTCGGAGGAAACATGGCCCGTCTCGGTGCGCTGGCCGGCGGCCCCGTGCTCGCGCTCGGCCTCGCCGGGCGCCGTCCGGTGGCGCTCGCGGTCCTCGCCCTGCCGCTCCTTTACTGGCAGTGGGTGGCCCCGATTCGCGACCTCTCCAAGGCGGCGGGTGACCCGTCCGTCGAGGAGGCCTACTACGGGGCCCTGCTCGGCGAGCTTCAGGGGCGCACGGGGGGCGCTCCGGTGCGAATCGAGATTCCGCCCACCCAGAACCGCTGGGAGGCCGACTACGTGGCTTCGCGGTTCCCGATCGCGCGAGGCTGGCTGCGCCAGCTCGAATCGGACGACTTCGACCTGTTCACCGACGGACGCCTGACCCCGACGGCCTACCGGAGCTGGCTGTACGAACGGGGTGTCAGCTACGTCGCCCTTCCCGACGCCAAGCCGGACTACCTGGCCGAGGACGAGGATGCCCTGATCCAGCGCGGGCTGCCGTACCTGCGCCCGGTGTGGGCGAACCCGCACTGGCGCCTCTACCGCGTCCAGGGATCGCCGGGCCTCGTCTCGCGCGCCGGGGACTTTCCGGGCCCGACCGGGCACCGCGACCGGTTGACGGCGCTGGGCCCTGATCGCTTCACGCTGTCGGCCCGCGATTCGGGGTCCTTCCTCGTTCGAGTGCACTACACGCCCTACTGGACCGTCACCGCCGGGGACGCCTGCGTCGAGCGAGACGGCGATTGGACCGGCGTGCGGATGGTCGATCCGGGCTCGGTCCAGGTCTCGGCCCGGTTCAGCCTCGCCGCCCTGCTCGGGCGGGATCGACAATGCTCGGGATAGCGCTGGCGCTGGCCTCAAGCGTCTCCTGGGGGATCTCCGACTTCCTCGGCGGGTTGCAGAGCCGCCGGATCTCCGCGCTCGCGGTGCTCCTGGTCAGCCAGCCGGTCGGGCTGGTGCTCGCGCTCGGGGTGGCGGTGGCGTTCGGCGGCGACCCGCTCGGCGCTTCCGACGCGGCGATCGCGGTCGGCGCGGGGGCGGTCGCCGTGCTCGCCCTCGCCGCCTTCTACCGGGCGATGGCCCTCGGCTCGGTCACCGTGGTGGCGACGATCGGCGCGCTCGGCGTGCTGGTTCCGGTGATGGGGGGCCTGCTGCAGGGAGATCGGCCCGCCGCGCTCCAAGCCGTCGGCGCCGTGGCCGGGGTCGTCGGGGTGGTGCTGGTGGCGCGCGAGCCGGACCCAGAGTGGCGCGCCGCCGGACGCGTCGCGGTCGGGCTGGCGGCCCTCGCGGCCCTCGGGTTCGGCGTCTTCTTCCTCGGGCTCGACGCGACCTCCGGCGCCCAGCCCGCCTGGACGATCGTCGCCGTGCGGGTGGGCGGAGTCGCGGCGCTGCTCGTGGCGGCCGCCTTCGTGCGGCCTTCGATGCGGATCGAGCCCAGGCTGGTTCCGATTCTGCTGGCGATCGGCTGCTTCGACGTGCTGGCCAACTCGTTGTTCGCCGTCGCCACCAATCACGGGTTGTTGTCGCTGGTGGCGGTTGCCGGCTCGCTCTACTCGGCGGTTACGGTCCTGTTGGCCCGGTTTGTGCTCGGCGAGCGCCTGGCGTCGATCCAGCTCGCCGGCGTGATCGTCGCGCTGCTCGGAGTCGCGCTGATCGCCGCGGGCGCCTGACCCGGATCACGCCTTCAAGCCTGGGCGGGCACGGTGAACCCGAGCAGCTCCTGAAGCCGCGCGATCGTCTGCCCGGCGTCGCGATGGAGGATCGCGGTCATCCCCACGGCCTCCGCGCCCGCGCAGTTCTCGCGCAGGTCGTCGACGAACACGCAGCGCTGCGGGGTCTCCCCGAGCTGCTGCGCCGCCAGCAGGTAGATCTCGGGCTGCGGCTTGTGCAAGCCGACCTCGGCGGAGATCACCACCGCGTCGAAGAGCTCGCCGAGCAGATCGCGGTCGTAGTGCGAGGTGCTCCACGAGTTGGAGACCAGCCCGGTGCGGATGCCGGCGGCCCGCGCGCCGCGGACCGCCGCCGCCATCGGCTCGTCCGGCAACATGCCACGGAACATGCTGTCGATCAGGTCGGAGGCGTCGGAAAGGCCCAACCGGCTCGCGAAACGGCGCTCGAACCCGTCCTCCGACAGGCGTCCGGTCTCGAGGGCGCGGAGATCGGCCAGCGCCTCCGGGTCCTGGCGGAACAGCCGCTTCACCGCGTCCTCGTCGAGTCCCCGTTCGCGGCAGAAGGCGGCGAAGCTGTCCCAGACCGAGCTCGTCAGCACGCCGCCGAAGTCGATCAGCAGGCCGGTGTGACCACCCTCGCCGCGCATAGGATCTGACGCCATGAGCGACGAGGCTATCGATCGCCCGAGCCTGGAGGCCTGGTTCGCGACCAGCGTGCCGGGTGCGCGGCCCCCCCTCACGTTCGAGCGCATCTCGGGCGGGCGGTCCAACCTCACCTACGCGGTCAGGGACGCCGGCGATCGGCGGTGGGCGTTGCGGCGGCCGCCGCTCGGAAAGCGGCTCGCTTCCGCCCACGACATGGCGCGCGAGCATCGGATCATCGCCGCGCTGCAAGGAACCGAGGTGCCGGTCCCGCCGGTGACCAGCCTGTGCGCGGACGACTCGGTCAACGGCGCGCCGTTCTACGTCATGGAGTTCGTCGACGGCCCGGTGCTCCGTTCGCGAACCGAGGTCGAGGCGAGCTTCGACGAGAGCGAGCGGCGGGCGATCGGCGAGCGAGTCGTCGACACCCTGGCGGCGATCCACGCCGTCGACCCCGACCAGGTCGGCCTCGGCGACCTGGGCCGCAAGGGTGACTACGTCGCCCGCCAGCTTCACCGCTGGCACGACCAGTGGGAGAAGTCGAAGACCGGCGAGCTGCCACTCGTCGAGGACGTCCACCGACGGCTCTCGGAGCGGATCCCGGAGCAGGGCCCGGCGACCATCGTCCACGGCGACTACCGGCTCGACAACATGATCCTCTCGCCCGCCGGCCAGGTGGCCGCGGTGGTCGACTGGGAGCTCTGCACGCTCGGCGATCCGCTCGCCGACGTAGGCCTGCTGCTGGTCTACTGGTCCGAGGCCGGCGACGAGCTGATGCCGCTGTTCGAGGCTCCCACCACCGCCCCGGGCTTTCCCTCGCGCGAAGAGGTCGGCGAGCGCTACGCGGGCGCCTCCGGCCGGGACCTCTCGGGGATCGACTTCTACGTCGCGCTCGCCTACTGGAAGCTGGCGATCATCCTCCAGGGCGTCTACGCTCGCTACGCGGCCGGCCAGTACGGCGAGGCGAGCGAGGGCTTCGAGGAGTTCGTCGGCATCGTGGAGCGCCTCGCCGCCGCGGCCGACGACGCCGAGCGGCGCCTGGGCTGAACGCGCCGGAGCTGAACAGAATCGTTTCGGTGGCTGCCCAGCCGATTCACAGTCCGCGAGCGTTCGGCGCGCTTCGGGGCGTCAAGCTCGGGCGCGTGAGCCACCCAGCCGGGTCATCGAAAGAAGCGGAGGGGACCATCGGAGCCGAGACCGGCACCGATGGGTACCCGACCGGTAGCGATGGGTACCCGAGCGGTAGCGATGGGTACCCGGCTGGTCGGGAAACGCCGGGTACCCCTCCTCGAATGGGCCCGGCTCCTCCTCGCTCGAGGCGGGACGGAGGTGATCAACCGGAGGATCCGTTTGGCTGGGCGAGCGATGACTATTCCTCCCTCGATGCCTTCATCGATCGGATCCTCGAGGAGCGAGCGAAGGTCCAGGGTGGGTTGGACGGCCCGAGGCCAAGATCGGAGATCCCGACTGCGTCGCTGCCGGGTGCGGAGCTCGGAGACCTCCCTCGGCCGTTGAGCACGGCAGCCGCCAGTCGCCAGGTGGGAATCAAGTTGAGGAGCCCTGACTATGAGCTGTTGGCCCGGGCAGCCGAGCTGTACGGCGTGGCCCCGTCGACCCTGGCGCGCATGCTCGTGCGGCGGGGCGCCCGGGCGATCCTGGATCGCGGGAGCGCTCCCGGATCCGACTAGGCCTTGGCCGGTTCCGGAGTGGCCGTGGCCGTCGCCCCGTCGGCGCTCGCCTCGGCGTCGGCCGCCTTCGCCCAGCGGTGCAGCTCGCGACGCGCGATGACCACCTTGTGGACCTCGTCGGGGCCGTCGGCGACCCGCAGCATGCGCGAGAAGCGCCACATCCAGGCGAGGGGCGTGTCGTCCGACATCCCGAGCGCGCCATGGACCTGGATCGCGCGGTCGAGCACGTCCATGACCACGTTCGCGGCCACCACCTTGATCATCGAGATCTCCTGCCGCGCGGCCCGCTTGCCGGCCGTATCCATCTTCCAGGCCGCGTACAGGGTGAACAGCCGGGCCTGGTCGACCTCGATCCGGGAGCGGGCGATGAAGTCCTGAACGAACTGCTTGTCGGCGAGCTTGCCGCCGAAGGTCTCGCGCTCGTTGGCCCGCCGGCTCATCAGCTCGATCGCCCGCTCCGCCGTGCCGACCGCCCGCATGCAATGGTGGATGCGCCCCGGCCCCAGCCGGTCCTGGGCGATCACGAACCCCGCGCCGCGCTCGCCGAGCAGGTTGGCGGCGGGCACCCGACAGTCCTCGTAGCGGATCTCGCAGTGACCCGGGCCGCCGGCGTGCCCCATCACCGAGACGGGCCGAACCAGGTCGAACCCGGGATTGTCGGTGGGGACGAGGATCATGCTGGCCCGGGCGTAGGGGTGAGCGTCCGGTTCGGTGACGCACATGACGATCGCCAGCGCGGCGCCGACCGCGCCGGAGGTGAACCACTTGTGGCCGTTGATCACCCACTCGTCGCCGTCGAGTTCGGCCAGGGTTCGAAGCGTCGTTGGGTCCGAGCCCGACACCTCGGGCTCGGTCATCGAGAAGCAGCTGCGGATCTCCCCCTCGAGGAGCGCGCGAAGCCACCGATCGCGCTGCTCGTCGGTGGCGTGCTCAGCGAGGATCTCCATGTTGCCGGTGTCCGGGGCCGCGCAGTTGAACGCCATCGGAGCGACCGCTGGGCTTCGCCCCATCTCCTCGCAAAGCACCCCGTACTCCCAGTTGCCCAAGCCGGCGCCGTAGCGCTCGTCGGGCATGAACAGATTCCAGAGGCCCTCCTCGCGGGCGCGAGCGCGGATCTCGACCAGGACCTCCGGGTATGGCCTGCCGGGCCCGACCTCGGCGTCGAGGGCCTCCATCGCCTCGGGCTCGACCGGGTAGACGTGCTCGTCCATGAAGGCGCGAATCCGATCCCGCAGCTCCTCCACCCGGCCACCGATCTCGAAGTCCATCACTCCGCAGCCTAATGGAGCCCCTCAGCCGGCGGGCGCCGGCGCCTGCCGGCCTCGCTCGAGCTCGCGCTGGCGCTGGCGGTGGAGGCCGATCTGGACGCCGAACAGGCTCGCGATCGTCAGCGCGGCGACGGTGACCGACGGGATCAGAACCGCCTTCGGCACGTGCTCCTTGGTGATCAGGGCGATCGACGAGGCGATCAGGACCAGGCCGAGCGCGTTGCGCAGAAAGCCGGTCGGAACCCTGACCGCGAGCTGGCTTCCGATCAGCACCCCCGGGATCGAGCCGACGAGGATGTTCGCGGCGAGCCCGAGGTCGACGTTGCCGCCCACCCAGTGGGCCAGGCCGGCGGCCCAGAGCAGGATGGCGGCGTGGAAGACGTCGGTTCCGACGACCCGCTGAGGGGTGAGCCGGAACACGGCGATCAGCACCAGCGCGATCAGCGTCCCGCTGCCGGCCGACGTCAGCCCGATCACGAAGCCGGTGACGGCGCCGGTGATCACCGCCGCGACGATATGGCGGCGGTAGAGGTGCATCGAGGATCGCTCCGGGATCACGTCGCGCAGGAACAGGGCCCGAATCAGCGTCGCGACGCCGACGACCAGGAGGGCCGACGCGACCATCCCCAGCACCACCTTGTTGACCTCGTCCTCGCCGTAGCTGCGCTGGAGGATCTCGATCAGCCAGACGCCGGCGATCGCCATCGGAACGCTTCCCACCGCCAGCCACAGGGCGATTCCGCGGTGGACGGTGCGGTGCTTGAGGTGGCGCCAGGCCCCCGCCGTCTTGGTCACCGCGCCGTAGAAGATGTCCGTCCCGACCGCGGTCACCGGCTGGATCCCGAAGGCCAGGATCAGAAGCGGGGTCATCAACGATCCGCCGCCCATGCCGGTCATTCCGATCAGCATGCCGATTCCGAAGCCGAATACGACGATGACTGGATCCATTGCCTGGGGGTGGGATGAGAGTGGCTGGCCCACCGCGAGCCAGCCTTCCGGCCTTTGTTGACCGGTTTAGTGACGAACGCGCGGACGATCGTAGCGGAATTGGCCACTGCCGGCTTGATCACGGCGCTTTTGCACTGCAAGCGGCGCCTGGATCGAAGGGTGCCTAGCGAACTTCCCAGGCGTCCGGGTCGGCGATCAGCCGCCGAACCCTGCGGGGCAGCTCGCCGCTGGTCAGGTCGGCCAGCGTCACCTGCTCCAGCACCTCCCGCAGGTTGGCTCGGACCGCGACCCACACATCCCGCAGGTGCTCCGCCGCCCCTGGATAGTGCGTCGCCTCAGGCGCCGAGTCCTGGATGTTGGCCAGGGGCCCCTCGACCGCCCGAATCACGTCGGCCACGGTGATCTCCTCCGCCGGGCGGGCGAGCCAGTAGCCACCCCGCGCCCCGCGCCTGGCCCGCACCAGCCGCGCGTGCTTGAGCTCCAGCAGGATGTGCTCCAGGAACTGAAGCGGGATGTCCTGCGCCTCGGACAGGTGCTCGCCCTTGACCGGCTGTCCATCCGGGGACGCGGCGAGCTCGGCGGCGGCCCGGACTGCGTAGTCGGCTTTGGCGGTGATTCTCATCTCAGGTCGGGGCTCGCCGGTTTCGGGAACAATTGCGCCCGCGATGATCGATCTGCAGGCACACTCGACCGTATCGGATGGACAGCTCGAGCCGTCGGCGGTCGCCAGGGCGGCGGCCGACGCGGGGGTGAGCGTGATGTCGCTGACCGACCACGACTCGGTCGCGGGGGTCCCGGCGGCGGCGGCGGCGGCGCAGGAGGCCGGGATCGAATGCGTGCCGGCGGTCGAGCTGTCCTGCGTGCACGCCTACTCGGACGACCTGCACATACTCGGGTACTGGCTCGACCCCGACCAGATCGCCCCGGCCTGCGAGCGCGCCCAGGCCGAACGCGTCAACCGGGCCCGGGAGATCATCGAGCGTTTGAACGCCCTCGGCGTCGAGGTCAGCTTCGAGGCCGCGGTCGCCGAGGCGGGCGCCGCGGACTCGATCGGCCGCCCCCACATCGCGCGGGCGGCGGGCGCCGGTCCCGACCTCGGCCCCTTCTTCGAGGAGTACCTGGTCCCCGGCGCCAAGGCCTTCGTGCCGCGCCGGTGGCCGAGCGCGGATGAGGCCGTCGAGCTGATCCACGGCGCGGGTGGCGCGGCGGTCGTCGCCCATCCCTATTGGGACGTCTCCGAGCCTTCCCAGGTGCGGGACCTGGTCGAGACCCTGCGCCGCGACATCGGCCTCGAGGGGATCGAGACCTTCTATCCCCCTCACACGAGGGAGCAGACCGCCCACTGCCTGGAGCTCTGCGACGAGCTCGGCCTGGTCCCCACGGGGTCCTCGGATTTCCACGGCCCGACGCACAAGACCTTCTCGCGCTTTCTCGCCTACGACACCTACGGCCTCGGCGAGCCGCAGGTTCCTCCCAGGCCGTAGCCGCTCGGCTTCAGCCGCGAGCGGCTACGCCGCCGGGATCAGCCCCTGCTGCTCGAGGTAGTCCAGGATCTGGTGGGCGGACTCCTCGGGGGACTGTTCCTCGGTGTCGATCACCAGTTCGGCGTTCTCGGGCGGCTCATAGGGATCCGAGACCCCGGTGAACTCCTTGATCTCGCCGGATCGCGCCTTCGCGTAGAGCCCCTTCACATCGCGTCGCTCGCACTCCTCCACCGAGGCCTTCACGTACGCCTCGATGAATCGGCCGTCCATCTTCGCCCGCGCCTCGTCGCGAAGCTGGCGGTAGGGCGAGATCGCAGCGGTGATCACCGGCACCTCATTGCGCGACAAGAGGTCGGCGACGAAGGCGACCCGCCGGATGTTGGTGTCGCGGTCCTCCTTCGAGAACCCGAGGCCCTTGGAGAGGTTCTGACGGACGATGTCTCCGTCGAGGACCTCGAGCTTGGAGCCGCGCCGGCGCAGCTCCTTGACCAGGACGTTGGTGATCGTCGTCTTGCCCGATCCGGACAGCCCCGTGAACCAGAGGCAGAAGCCCTTCTCAGCGGCCATCGGTCGCCGACTCCTTTCCGTATGCGTCCATCAGGATCGCTGCAACCTCTTCCCTGGTGAACTCGTGCGGCGGGGTCTCCCCGCGAGAGAGCATCTCGCGGACCTTGGTGCCCGAGAGGAACAGGTGCGATTCCTGCGGATGGGGACAGGTCTTGTCCGACGCCATTCCCTCGCAATCCTGGCACCAGAAGGTGTGCTCGAAGAACAGCGGCTCGATCCCGAGCTCGCCGATGTCGATGTCGTCGAAGATCCGCTGCGCGTCGTAGGTGCCGTAGTAGTCGCCGACCCCGGCATGGTCCCGCCCGACGATGAAGTGGGTGCAGCCGTAGTTGCGGCGGATGATCGCGTGCAGCACCGCTTCGCGCGGCCCCGCGTAGTGCATCTTCGCCGGGTTGACGCCGAGGATGACGCGCTCCGGGTGGTAGTAGCGCTCCATCAGGATCTCGTAGCAGCGCATCCGCACGTCCGCCGGGATGTCACCCTCCTTGGTCTCGCCGATCAGCGGATGCAGGAACAGCCCGTCGGAGACCTCGAGCGCCGCCTTGGTCAGGTACTCGTGGGCGCGGTGGATCGGGTTGCGGGTCTGAAAGGCGACGATCCGCTTCCAGCCGCGGTCGGCGAACGCCTTCCTCGACTCCTCGGGCGTCAGGTACCGGCGCGCGAACGCCTTTTCGTGGTCCGGCAGGGCGACCGCTTCGATCGGCCCGGCGAGGCAACGCGTACCCTCGCGGCGAATCGCGGCGACCCCGGGGTGCTCGTCGTCGGTGGTCCGGTAGACGAGCTCGGCCTCGGTGTCGACGTCGCGGTCGAACACCTCGCTCACCTCCAGGCGGCCGAGACGCTTGCCGTTCGGGGCGCTCAGCTCGACCACGTCCCCCGCCGACGCCTCGAGATCCGTCGCGAGGGTGATCGGGATCGACCAGATCTCGCCGCTTTCGAGGCGCATCCGCTCGCACACCGAGCGCCAGTCGGCGGCGCCCATGAAGCCCTCGAGCGGGGCGAAGCCACCGTTCGAGAGCAGCTCGAAGTCGGAGGCCTGGCGCGCGCTCAGCGTCAGCGCCAGCGCCGTCTCCGGGCTACCCATTTATGCCGCACTCGGTCCGGTCGGTTCCAGCCCAGCGGCCGGCGCGATCACTCTCGCCCTCGCCGGGTTTCGAGGTGCAGGGGATGCACCCGATCGACGGATAGCCCTGGTCGTGGAGGGGGTTGTACGGCACGTGGTGCTCCTTGATGTGGTTCCAGACTCGCTTGTCGTCCCAGTCCGCCAGCGGGTTCAGCTTCCAGAGCCCGAAGCGCTTGTCCCAGCCGAACTTGGCTGCCGTTGCGCGGGTCTCCGAATCGACCCTGCGGATTCCGGAGACCCAGCACTCGGCGCCGTTCAGCGCCTCGCGCATCGCCTCCACCTTGCGGATCCCGCAGCAGGCGTCCGGATCGCGGCGCCAGAGGTTAGCGCCATGTTGCTCCTCCTGCTCGGCGAGAGTGATGCCGGCGTAGCGGTCGAATTCGACCCCGTAGTGCTCGGCGAGGGCGTCGCGCGTCGTGTAGGTCTCCGGGAACAGGAGCTCGGTGTCGAGGTAGAAGAATCGAGCGCTCGGGTCGATCCGGTGAGCGATGTCGACCATCACGGAGCTGGTCTTCTGAAACGAGACCGCGAAGCGAAGGCTTGGATGAAAGGTCTCCATCGCCCAGGCGATCGCCTCGTCGGCACCCAGGCGATCGACCTCGGCCGAGATCTCCTTCGGATCCACCACGTGGCCGTTGATCGTAGGGAGCCTCCCGGGACGGCCGTTGCCGTTCGCGGGCAGCTCCTCGCCCTCGTGCAGCGGGCGAGGCCGCTCCAGTGGCGGGGTGCGAGTGGCGAGTGGCGACTCCGTCAAACCGCGCACTCCCCTTCGCCACGCTCCACCTTGTAGGGGTCGGAGCGGCTCCAGTCGATGAAGTGGTTCAGGTTCTCGAGGCTGAACTCGACCGGCATCGCCAGGTCCTTGACGCGCGCCTCGAAGGGGTCCGTTCCGACTCGCTCGACGAAGCCGTTGAACTCCTCGCCGTCAGTGCGAGCCTCCTCGTAGAAGCGCACCCAGCGCTCAACTGCGTCGGGCACGCGCTTGGCCGGCAAGCGTGCCTTCAGCCGGTGGCCGAGGACGATCTCGCCACCCTCGTAGTTGCCCCCCAGATGGGCGATGTAGGCGGGGATGTGGCGGTCGCCGACCTTGATCGAGGCGCCGTAGAAGCCGATGTTGGCGATGTGGTGCTGGGCGCAGCCGTTCGGGCAGCCGCTCATCTTGACGTGGATCCGCCTGGTCAGCGGGTCGCTGACACCCATCGCCTCGAGCCGCTCCTGAACCGCCCGGTTCAGACCCATCGAGCTGGTGATCCCGAGCTTGCAGCTGTCGGTGCCGGGGCAGCTGACGACGTCGGTGATCTCGCGCGGTCCCACGTCGCCCAGGCCGAGCTCGCGAAGCCGCTGCCAGACGTCGTAGACCGACTCGTCGCGCACCCAGCGAAGGACGAAGTTCTGCTGCGCCGAGGTGCGCGCGTAGCCGCCCGTGTACTCGCTCGTGATCTGCGCCAGGCCGCGAAGCTGCTCGGGAGTCAGGTCGCCGCGAGTCACCTTGACCTCCACGGCGCTGAAGCCCTGCTGGCGCTGCTGCTTGACGTTGGCGCCGCGGAAGCGGTCGAACTCCGAGTGGTCGCCGTTCGGGCTCCCGGGCGCGGGCGCGGGCGGCGGCGCCTTCGCCTCCTCGTCGTCGATCAGCTTCAGGCGCTCGACGTCGAAGTCGCGCTCGGCGACCCAGTCGCCCTCCAGCTCCTCTTCGACCATCTCCCTGAACGCATCGATGCCGACCTTGTCGACCAGCACCTTGATCCGGGCGCGGGCGCGGTTCTCACGCAACCATTCCTGGCGGTCGAAGATCCGCCAGCAGGCCTCCGCGACCTTCAGATAGTCGCCGTTCTCGAGCTCGCTGAACTCGTACAGGGTGGGAGCGATCCGGGGCATGATCGAGGTCCCGCCACCCACCCGGATCTCCACCCCGCGGACGCCGTCGCGGAGCCGGGGGATGAAGCCGATGTCGTGGATGCCGGTCATCGCCACGTCCTCGTCGGTGGCCGTGAATGCGGTCTTCACCTTGCGCGGCATCAGCTGGGTGACCGGGTGGCGAACGAAGTAGCGGACGTAGGCCATCGCGTAGGGAGTGATGTCGAACAACTCGCCCTCGGTGATCCCGGCCCAGGGGTCGCCGGTGACGTTGCGGATCGTGTTGCCGCAGCCCTCTCGCGAGGACAGCCCGGCGTCGCTGATGTGGCGGATGAACTTGGCCGCGTCCTCCAGCGGCATGTGATGAATCTGGATGTTCTCGCGGGTCGTGATGTGGCCCTTGCGAAGCGGGGCCCAGCGCTCGATCGCGTCCGCGAACGCGTCGAGCTGGTCCGGGGTGATGCCGCCGAGCGGCAGCTTGACGCGGATCATCTGCACGTCGGGCTGGCGCTGGCCGTAGACGCCCTGCTTGAGGCGGAAGCCGATGAACTTGTCCTCCGGAACCTCGCCCCGCGCGAACTTCGCCGCCTCGGTGTCGAAGTCGTCGAACTCGCGCTCGAGGATCGGGATCACGTGACCGGGCACGTCCTCGTAGCGCTCCGGGTTCTCGAGCGAGCCGACCCGCCCCTTGCCGGGCTGGTCCTTTTGGCTCACTTTGAGCTCGTGCTCGGCGGTGACCCTGTCGGCCACCGACCGCTGCTCGACCGCCGTCGGCTCCATGCGACGGCATATTACACAAATCCTGACCGGCTTTAAGGCATTTAGGCGTCAGTCGATGTCGGTGCTCTCGATCAGGAACGCGACCCGCACGTGGGCGCGAAACTCGTCGAGGTTCTCGCCCCGGATCCCGGTGCTGACGATGTCCACGGCGCGGATGTTTCGCAGCGAGCTCTGCGCCTGCTTCAGCGCCTGCATCGCCGCGTCGTCGCTGGACGTCTTCGAGCTTCCGACCAGCTCGATGATCTTGACTACCGCCACTCTCTCCTCCTGTCAGGTCGACTGTGTGTGACGTGTGTTCTATCCGGAACGCGCGCCCCAGGCAAGCGCAGCCGACCTCGAGACGCCCTCCCGCAGCGCCGCTTGGTGCCACGGGCTGGGCGGCGGGCCGGCGCGGCCGCGCGGCGGCGTTGTGTCGGCCAGGAACCGTTCGAGTGCGGCGACCACGGCCGCGGCCTCGCTCTCGGAAGCCGGCTCGGTCAGCAGCTCGATGCTCGGTCTGGGCGGGCGACGCTCGCCGTTCCTTGCCATCCCGCTCAATCTAACCCCAATAACCTCCCCGCGTGGCGGATCTCCCGGTGCTCGACGCGTCGGCCGTCCTGGCGGCCGTCAGCCCGACGCAGGCGATCGAGCGGACCCGTCTCGCGTTCGAGCGCCACGCACGTGGGGAGTGGGAGATGCCGGCCAAGGTCTACCTGGAGGCGCCCCCGAACGGTGACTTTCGCGCCATGCCCGCGAGGGGCGACGGCTTCGCCCTGCTCAAGTGGGTGACCTCCTTCCCGCGAAACCCCGAGCGCGGCCTGCCGGTTGTCGCCGGGGCGCTGCTGCTGTCGAGCGCCGAGACCGGCGAGCTGCTGGCGATCATCGACTGCGCCTCGATCACCTCGCTTCGGACCGGCGCCGGCGCGGCCCTCTCGGCCCAGGTCCTCGCCGCCGATCGGGCGAGCACCGCGGGGATCATCGGCTGTGGCGTCAATGGTGCCTGGGCGGCGCGCTGCCTGGCCGCCGCCGGCTACGGCCCGGGAGTCTGCGCCGATCGGCGAGCCGAAGCGGCGACGGCGCTCGCGGACGAGCTCGGCTGGAAGATGGGCGAGCGCTCGGAGGCCGCGAGGCAGGACGTCGTGGTCAGCGTCACGCCCGGCGCCGAGCCCGTGATCCTGGCCGCCGACCTGCGCCCGGGACAGCATCTGGCGGCGCTCGGCGCGGACGCGGCGGGGAAGGCGGAGGTCGAGCTCGCCGCGGTTCGCCGCTGCCGTCTGTTCTGCGACGAGCGCGAGCAGGCGTCCGCCGGCGGCGAGCTGGCGAATGGGATCGGAGAAGGGGTCGTCTCCGCCGCCGAGCTGACCCAGCTCGGCGACGTGCTGATCGGTCGCGCCGCCGGGCGGGCTTCCTCCGAGGAGGTCACCCTCTTCGATTCAACCGGGCTCGCGATCCAGGACCTGGCGATCGCGATCGCTGTCTACGACGCGTGGCGCGACGGCGTCGTTGGGGGCCAATCGGTCACGTTTTGAGCTCCCCCACACGTCGGCACAGACGTCGGGTGAGCGCCCGCGTCGGGTTACATCCCCACTCGTCACGGCGCGGGATCTAACCCGCCGCCCGGAGCAGTCTGAGGATGTCGCGGACAAGCCGGTCGGGATCGGATACCAGCCTTCGATGGGTGACCCGGATCACTCGCTGCCCCGACAGCTGTAGTCGCAGATCGCGTTCGCGGTCCCGCTCGAACGAGGAGCGGGTCCGATGATGAGCCCAGCCGTCCAGTTCGGCGACCAGTCCGCGATCGGGCCACGCACGGTCCACCTCATATCCGTCGATCACGACGTTCGTCGCCGGCATCGGGATCGCGCGATCCCTGCAGAGCCTTAGAAACCGTCGTTCGAGCTGCGACCGGGTGACCCGCCCCGACGCCTGCTCCGCTCGCATCATTGCCCTCAGCCGACCGGTGCCGCGTCGGCTCCCCATCCGGTCGCAGAGGTTGGCCAGATCCGCGATCCGAAGCCGTCCCAGATGCTGTGCTTCGTCGAATGCTCGGCTCAGCTCCCAGTTCGCAACGGTGGCGGCGAGGTCGACGAGGGTGCGCGCCACCGTCGTCGCCGGAAGCCGATCCCTGGCTTCGCACGCTCCCTGATGGATGCCGACCTGGAGAAGCTGACGCCGCGCGACCACTGCGTGCTGTCGGGCGGCGAGGCGGGCGATCACCCGGTTTGCGTGCTGCCGCCCGCGGCCGCGCGGGTTGGATCTTGGACCGTGACCGGGCTGGATGTAACCCGCTGAGGTGATGGTGGCGAGTCTGAGGCTCGGCGCGCAACGCGCGTCATGTGGAGCGCGCCGAGATGCCGACCGTTTCGTGTCGAAACCCGCGGGCGGGCCCTTGACGCCCGCCGCCAGGTTGCATCCAGCTCGCTGGACGAGCAGGATCTAACCCGCTGGGTGGTGGCCGGCGTACCCAAACCGTTGGTGGTGTGCCCCCTACCCAGCCCTTTCGCAGCCGCCCGCGGCGAGCGCGCACGCCCTCTAACGAGGCGACCGCGGCGGCCCTGTCACACAGCGACTACAGCGGGATGTTGCCGTGCTTTCGCTTCGGCTGCTCGACGCGCTTGGTCTGCAGCGTGCGCAGGGCGCGGATCAGCTTCGGGCGCGTCTGGTGGGGGACGATCACGTCGTCGATGTAGCCGCGCTCGGCCGCCGAGTAGGGGTTCGCGAAGCGGGCCTTGTAGTCGGTGATCAGCTTCTCGCGCCGCTCCTCAGGGGTCGGCGAGGTCTGGATGTCGCGCCGGAAGATGATGTTCACCGCGCCCTCCGGCCCCATCACCGCGACCTCCGAGGTCGGCCAGGCGAAGTTGAAGTCGGCGAGCATGTGCTTGGAGGCCATCACGTCGTAGGCGCCCCCGTAGGCCTTGCGGGTGACCACGGTCAGCTTCGGCACCGTCGCCTCGGTGAACGCGTAGAGGAGCTTCGCGCCGTGGCGGATGATCCCGCCCCACTCCTGCGAGGTCCCGGGTAGGAACCCGGGCACGTCGGTGAAGGTGACGAGCGGGATGTTGAAGGCGTCGCAGAAGCGCACGAAGCGGGCGCCCTTCACCGAGGAGTCGATGTCGAGCACCCCCGCCAGGTGGCGGGGCTGGTTGCCGACCACGCCGACGGGATACCCGTCGAGGCGCGCGAGCCCGACGACGATGTTCTGCGCCCAGTGCTCGTGGACCTCGAAGAAGTCGCCGTCGTCGACCACGAGCGAGATCACGTCGCGCATGTCGTAGGGCTTCGAGGGGTCGTCGGGGACGACGGTGTCGAGCGCCTCGTCGGCGCGGTCGGGGTCGTCGTAGGGCTCCGTGCGGGGCGGCATCTCGAGGTTGTTGAGCGGCAGGAACGACATCAGGTAGCGCGCGTCCTCCAGGCACTGGTCCTCATCGTCGGCCGCGAAGTGCGCGACGCCCGACTTCGTGTTGTGGGTCATCGCCCCGCCCAGCTCCTCGAAGGTCGGCTCCTCGCCGGTCACCGTCTTGATCACGTCGGGGCCGGTGATGAACATGTGCGACGTCTCCTTGACCATGAAGATGAAGTCGGTCATCGCGGGCGAGTAGACGGCCCCGCCCGCGCATGGCCCCATGATCAGGCTGATCTGCGGGATCACCCCCGAGCACTGGACGTTGCGCACGAACACGTCGCCGTAGGCGCCGAGCGAGACGACCCCCTCCTGGATCCGCGCCCCGCCGGAGTCGTTGATGCCGATCACGGGGGCGCCGATCTTCGCCGCCAGGTCCATGATCTTGCACATCTTCTCGGCCATCACCTCGCCGAGCGAGCCACCGAAGACGGTGAAGTCCTGCGAAAACACGGCGACCGGCCGCCCGTCGATCGTCCCCCAGCCGGTCACCACCGCGTCGCCCCAGGGTCGGCGCTTCTGCATCTCGAACTCGTAGGTCCGGTGACGGACGAAGGTGTCGAGCTCCTCGAACGACCCCGGGTCGAGCAGCTTCTCGACCCGCTCGCGGGCCGTCAGCTTGCCCTTCTCGTGCTGCTTTTCGACCGCCTCCGACGACGCCGAGTGGATCGCCTGCTCGCGCAGCTCCCTCAGGTAGGCGAGCTTCTCCTCGTGGGTCTCCGGAAACTTCTCGCGCACGACCGGCCGATTCTATGCGGGAGGCGGGGCCGCCCGGGTCGATCCGCCGTGGCAGTCCCCCGGCTCTCTAGTTGACGAACCCGATCTGAGCTGCGAACGGCTCGACGGTCGCGCAGTTCACGAGCTCCAAGTAGTAGTAGTAGCGACTGTTGTCGACGGTCGCGCCCTTGATCGTGGCGTCTGTGAACTTGCGCATCGTATTGAGGACGGCTCCCTGGCTCTGCGCGTGCGCCATGACCGTGTAGCCCTTGAACTGCGGGCTCAGCCCCCGCTCGATCCGCTTGCGGATCAAGAACACGTGGGCACCGTCGTCGCCGTCGTTGTCATTGACGAACAGGGTCAGCTGCTTGACCTTCGCGCCCTGGGCGAGCTGGACCGGGTTCAGGAAGCTTCCCTTCTTCGCATTCAGGTCGCCTTTGTTCTCGGAAGGCGGTTGCGAGGCCTGAAAGCCCGCCACGCAGACGGAGTCGCCGTTGTTGTTGTGCGTGGACTCCTCCACGGGAGTGAAGGCGGCGAGGGCGTGGTCCTGGTATTTGACTCCGCCCGCCGCGGTGACCTGAGAGGCGATCACCCAGGCGAGCACCGCCACGGCGACGAAGCCGAAGCCGGCGAGCATCAAGGCCCGTAGGCTCCTCCTCTCGAGTGCTTGCCTTACCCCCGGCACGGCCCCGATCATAACCCCGATCCCATGCGGCTCAAAGTCGCCGCAGGGGTGGCCGCGGACCCCCCCAACGAGCCGTGCTCACCCGCCTGCCGAGGCGGCGCGGTCCACGATCGCGGACATCGCCTCGACCACCCGCGGATCGAGCTCGCTGCCGGCCCGGGCGCGGAGCTCGGCGATCGTCGCCTGGGCCCGCGGCTGGCCGGTGCTTCCCCGCCCCGTCAGCTGTGAGTCGCAGGCGCAGGCGACCCGGATGATCCGGCCCTCGAGCGGGATCCCCTCTCCGGCCAGGCCCCACGCGCCGGTGCCGTCGAAGCGCTCGCCGGCGGCGCCGATCCACCCGCACGCCTGGTCCGGAATCGCGGCCCCCGCGGCGAGCCGGGCGCCGAAGGCGGGGTGGGAGTCGAGCACGCCCGCCTCCTGCGGGCCAAGCTCCTCCCGCGGGCGGCCGAGCACCCCCGCCGGCAGGTAGACCATTCCGATCTCGTGCAGCCTGGCGGCCTCCCGCACGATCTCGGCGTGCGGCCGATCGGGGTTCAGCTCGGCGGACAAGGCGAACGCGTAGGCGGCCGTTCCGTCGGCGTGGTCGCGCGAGCCCGGCAGGTGACGCTCGAGGGCGTCGAGCAGGGTCGCCCCCCGCGCCCTGACCAGCGTCGCGAGGCTCACCTCGGGCCCCGGCCCGGCCGGACCGTCACCCGGCGGCGATTCGACGCCGCCCCGGGGATCCAAGCTCATCGAGCAGTCGCTCCAGCGCCGCGTCGGCGCCGGCCCGGTCGAGCCGCGATTGCTGGGCGGTGATCGAGACCGCCGTCCCGAAGCCCTTCTCGGCCAGCTCGAGCGCAATCCGGGCGTCCCCGCCGCCGGGGACGGCCGCGCGCCAGGCGAGCAGGCGCTCCGGCTCGCGGTCGGTCACCTCGACCCCGACCGGCCGTCCGCCCACCAGGCCGGCCACCCACGCCTCCATGCGGGCGCGATCGTCCGCCAGCTCCCAGAGCTCGGGCGCGGATTTGACCAGCGTCCGCTTCACCTTCGATTCCATCGTCCCGGGCTTCGGCCATCCGCGACCGACTCCTTCCCGAGCGGTGGGCGCCCGCGCCTAGAAGAACGCCCCGCCCTTGTACTCACCGAACACGTCGCGCATCGCGCCGCACACCTCGCCGATCGAGGCTCCGTCGCGCAGGGCCGCCTTGATCGGGTGCAGGAGGTTGCCCTCGCCGCCGGCGACCTGGCGAAGCGCCTCCAACCTGGCGGCGACGGCGTCGGGGTCGCGAGCCTCCTTGAAGGCGGTCAGGCGCTCGACCTGTCGCCGCTCGGTCTCGGGGTCGATCTTCAGGATCTCGACATCGTCGACCTCCTCGGTGACGTACTTGTTGACCCCGACGATGATGTCCTGGCCGCTTCGGTAACGCTCGTGGTAGGAGGCGGCTGACTCCTCGATCTCGCGCTGGATGAACTCGAGCGCCTCGACCGAGCCGCCCAGCTGCTCGACCTTGTCGATCAGCTCCCAGGCCCGCGTCTCGATCTCGTCGGTCAGCGACTCGATGAAGTAGGAGCCCGCGAACGGATCGGCGGTGTCGGCCGCCCCGGACTCATGGGCGAGCACCTGCTGGGTCCGAAGCGCGATCCTCGCCGACCGCTCGGTCGGCAGCGCCAGGGCCTCGTCGAAGCCGTTCGTATGGAGCGATTGGGTGCCGCCGGTCACCGCGGCGAAGCCCTGGAGGGCGACCCGGATGATGTTGACCTCGGGCTGCTGCGCTTGGAGCGTCACCCCGCCGGTCTGGGTGTGGAATCGGATCGTCTGCGAGCGCTCGTCCTTGGCGCCGAAGCGCTCCCGCATGATCCGCGCCCACATCCGCCGCGCGGCACGGAACTTGGCGATCTCCTGGAAGACGTTGTTGTGGCAGTTGAAGAAGAAGGCGAGCCGGGGGCCGAACTCGTCGACCCCGAGACCGCGCTCCAGGGCGGCGTTGACGTAGGCGATCGCATTGGAAAGCGTGAATGCCACTTCTTGGACGGCAGAACACCCCTTCTCGCGGATGTGGTAGCCGGAGATCGAGATCGTGTTCCACTTCGGCACCTGCTCGCTGCAGTACTCGAAGATGTCCGTGGTCAACCGCATCGTCGCCTCGGGCGGGTAGATGTAGTTGCCTCGCGCCACGTACTCCTTGAGCACGTCGTTCTGGACCGTGCCGCGGAGCTTCTCCGCCGGCACGCCCTGCTCCTCGCCGACCAACTCGTAGAGCAGCAGCAGGATCGCGGCCGGGGCGTTGATCGTCATCGAGGTCGAGACCTCGTCGAGCGGGATCTTCTCGAAGCAGATCCGCATGTCCTCGATCGTGTCGATCGCCACCCCGGTGCGGCCGACCTCACCGGCGCACAGCGGCTCGTCCGAGTCGCGACCCAGCTGGGTGGGCAAGTCGAACGCCATCGACAGCCCGGTCGAGCCGTGCTCGATCAGGTAGCGGTAGCGGCGATTGGTCTCCTCGGCAGTGGCGTAGCCCGCGTACTGGCGCATCGTCCACAGCCGGTCGCGGTACATCCCCGAGTGGATGCCGCGGGTGAACGGATACTCGCCCGGCGTCCCGAGCCGCTGCTCGAGGCCGGGTCCGACGTCATCCGGGTCATACAGGCGCCTGACCTCGATTCCCGAGTCGGTGAACCGGCGCTCGTCGTCGGGCCCGACCGCGGGGGCGATGTAGCGGTTGAGGTCGTCCGCGACGCTTCGTTCCTGCTCGTCGGGCCGGCCGTCGTCCCCGGCCCGGCCGTTGGCCGATTCGCGTGCGGACTTCTCGCTCGGACGAGTCGCCATCCACCGCCAAGGATACGGCGGCGAGCTGGGCCACGTGGGACCCGCCGGCCGCGCCGGGGCCGGGGGTTGTGGCCACTCCGCGGCTGGGTAGGGGAACGGCAATCTGGCTCGCTGAAGCCTTTGGGCCCTATGGGGTACCAAAGGCTTCAGTGGTCGGGCGACCACGGGCGTTCGCGACGGCGGCCTTCACCGCTTCCGCCATCCCCTCGGCCGGCGCGGGGTAGGAATAGGCCGCCCCGCCCTCGCGATCGGGCACCCGAAGCTCGCCGGCCGACGCCTTGCGCAGGGCGCGAACGATCGCCGGTACGTCGTCGGCGGCGACTGCCTCGCCACCCAGCTCGGCCACCACCCGCCCCGCCTCGGTACCCGCGGCCAGCGCGAGAATCGGCTTGCCGGCGGCCAGATATTCGAACAGCTTGAAGTTGAGCAGCTGGGTGCGCCGGGGGGAGGCGACCAGCAGCAGGGCGTCGGCGGAGCGCTGAAGGGCGAGCGCCTCGGAGCGAGGCAGGCTCCCGGCGATCACGATCCGGGCCGGCGAGACGTCGGTCCGCATCAGGGCGGCCTCGTCCTCGGTCAGCGGGCCGGCCAGAACCAGCTCCAGGTGTGAGGCGGCTTCGGGATCGGCGCGGGCGAGCTCCACCAGGGCGCGTAGGAGGGGGGCGGGATCGCGCCCGTAGCTGCCGAAGCGACCGGTGTAGACGAGCGAGGTGCGGTCCGGGTCCAGGATTCGCGCCGCGACCTCGCCGCCGGTCGGGGTCGCCAGCTCGGGGTCCCAGCCGTTCGGGACCAGCCGCGGCTCGATCCCGAGGCGCGCCCGGAGGTCGTCGGCGGCGGGGCGGCTGACGCAGACCACCGCGTCGGCCGAGGTCAGCCAGCGGCGCTCCAGGGACTCGTCGAGACGGCGCTGGGCCGCGGTTCCGAACGGGGGGCGAAGCGGCTCGAAGGTCCAGGCGTCGCGGAGGTCGACGAGCCAGGCCACGCCCCGGCGAGACAGGGCTCGGCCGATCGCGTGGACCGACTCGGGCGGCGAGCTGGTGATCACGCAGTCGAAGCGCTCTCGGCGGTTCAGCTGCAGCGCCCGCCGGCGCGCGAACGGGGCCCAGGCGGCGATCAGCGGCTCAGGCACGATCACCCTGCTGAGCGGGTGGGGTCGCCCCGGGTAGGTGTCCGCGTCGAACAGCGCGTCGACGCGATCGTGGCCGTGCAGGCGGGCGCGCAGGCGTTGGAGGTCGGCGGCGCGAACGACGCCCTCCTCGGCCGCGTCTTCCGCAGCCCCGTAGGCGGAGGTTGTCAGGACCGTGACCCGATGCCCGAGACGGCGAAGCCACTTCGCCATCGTCGCCGGGCGGTGGGCGCCCGTGTCGCGACACGGCGGATAGAAGTAGGCGACCAGGAGCAGGTTCATCGCGCCCCGGCTCGGCGTTCGGCGATCGCCTCGGCGTAGGCCTCGTCCATCCGGTCGATCAACCGCGGCCAGCTCCACAGCCGCACGGCCCGCTCGCGGCCGGCTGTGCCCATGCGGCCGCGCCCGTCCGGTCCGGCGGCGATCAGGCGCCGGACCGCGTTCGCGACCGCCTCCGGGTCACCGGGCTCGACCAACAGCCCGGTCTCCCCGTCGTCCACCACCGCTCGGACGCCCGGGTACTCGGTGGCGATGGTCGCCAGGCCGCACGCCATCGCCTCGATCAGCACGATCCCGAACGACTCGGGCGGCTCGGTGGTGAGCAGGAAGAGGTCGGCGGCGCGCAGCACCCCCGGCAGCTCCGAGTGGGGCACCGGGCCCAGGAAGTGGACCCGCTCGCCGATCCCGGCGGCGGCCGCCTGGGCGCGGAACTCGTCGAGCAGCTCGCCGCCGCTGGCGACGATCAGGTGGACGCGCTCGTCCCCCAGCCCCGCCAGCGCGGCGATCGCGACGTCGAGTCGCTTGAAGTGATGGGCGCGGTCGAGCGTCGCCGCGAAGGCGACCACGATCGCCTCCTCGCCGATCCCGAGCGAGGCGCGGAGGCCGAGCTCGTCGGGGAGCGGCGCGAACAGCTCCGTGTCGACGCCGTTCGGCATCTCGATCAGCTTCTCGGGCCGTCGCTCGCCCGTCCGGCGCAGATAGGGAACCGAGTTGGCGTGGTCGGCGGACAGCACGCAGACGCGGTCGGCGGTGCCGATCACGATCGGCGCCACGGTCAGCTCGTAGGCGGCGAAGGCACCCCGGCGCGCTCCCTTTCCCACGAGGCGGTTCTTGTAGTGGACCAGCAGCGCCTGGCGGCGGCGCCGTGAGCTCAAGCGGCCCAGCAGGGTCAGCTCGGCGCCGAAGATGAACGGATAGTGGAGGTGGAGCAGATCGAAGCCCTCGATCCGGGCCAGGCTCGGGATCAAGGGCGCGTTGCCGATCGCCAGCAGCGGGTCGATCCTGTGAACGACCGCCGCCCCCGGGTCGGGCGGCTCGCCCTCGGCCGGCGCCGTGAACACCTCGACGTGGTGACCCCGTTCTGCCTGGGCGGTCGCGAACCGGTAACAGGTGTTGCCTGCGCCCCCCGGGTAGGGCGGGAACGTCGCGGTCAGGTGGGCGATCCTGAAGCTTCCGCGCGACACCGCAGCACCGTACCTGCGCGGAGGCTGCGCCGATCAGTCGGAGGCGCCGACGAGACGCTCGACGCCCGCCTGGTCGATCGTGCGCCGAAGCCCCTCGGCCAGGTCGACCTGCGGCTCCCAGTTGAGGAGCTGCTTGGCTCGGGTGATGTCGGGCTGGCGGACCTGGGGGTCGTCCACCGGCAGGGCCTCGAAGACGATCTCCGCGCGGGACTCGGTCGCCTCGATCACCGCCTCGGCGAGCTCGAGCAGGGTCATCTCCTTCGGGTTGCCGACGTTGACCGGCAGATGCACCTCCGACTCGGCGAGCAGCTTCAGTCCGCGAATCAGGTCGTCGACGTAGCAGAAGCTCCGGGTCTGGCTGCCGTCCCCGAACACCGTCACCGGCTTGTCCTGGAGGGCCTGGCGCAGGAAGGTCGGGATCGCCCGGCCGTCGTGCGGCCTCATCCTGGCGCCGAAGGTGTTGAAGATCCGCGCGATGCAGGTGTTGACCCCCTGCTGGCGGTGATAGGCCATGGTCAGCGCCTCCGCGTAGCGCTTCGCCTCGTCGTAGACACCGCGGGGCCCGATCGGGTTGACGTGACCCCAGTAGTCCTCGGGCTGCGGGTGCACCTGCGGGTCCCCGTACACCTCGGAGGTCGAGGCGAGCAGGAACCTGGCCCGCTTCTCCTTCGCGAGGCCGAGCATGTGGTGAGTTCCGTAGGAGCCGACCTTGAGGGTATGCAGGGGCAGGCGCGCGTAGTCGATCGGGCTCGCCGGCGAGGCGAGGTGATAGACGAGGTCGACGTCCTCCTCCAGGAAGAGCGGCTCGGTCAGGTCCTGGTTGAGGAACAGGAACTCGGGGTCCCCGACGTGCTCGATGTTCTGCAGCGAGCCGGTGTCGAGGTTGTCGATGCAGATCACCCGATGGCCCTCGGCGAGCAGCCGATCGCACAGGTGCGACCCGAGAAATCCCGCCCCGCCGGTTACCACGCAAGTACTCATCCGCGCCGGCCAGGATAGCGCCGCACAGCCTGACGTCAACGTGGTGCCGGCGGCGGTGCATGGTGGCTGGCGGGGGCGCCTCGCGGTGCGGCGGGATTGATCGGACGTGAGCTCGGCCACCAACCCCGGCTCGGCGCCGACCTGCCGGACCGCGGCGGGCGGCTTCGGACGGGTCGGGACCGCCTGGCTTGGCGCGCGCGAGGCGGCCTTTCGGCGCACCGCCCGCCGCTACTCGCTGTGCTCCGATGACGCCGAGGACGCCTACCAACGGGCGGTCGAGATCCTGCTCACCAAGGCCCCCGATCGCGCCCCATCCGGGCTCGCGGCGTGGATGCAGGTGGTCACCCGACGCGAGGCGCTGGCGGTGCGGCGCTCGCGCGAGCGGCTGCTGGCCGCCACCGGCGACGAGGACGATCCGGTCGAGCGTCTGGCCTGCGGGCGCCCCGGGCCGGCCGACCGCGCCGAGCGCCGAGAGCGAGTCGAGGCGACGGCCCGCGCCCTCGCCGCGCTGAAGCCCGACGAGCGCCTCGCGATCGTCCTCCAGGCCCTCGGCTACTCCTACGCGGAGATCGGCGCACTCTGCGGCTGGACGTACACGAAAGTGAACCGATGCTTGGCCGAGGGGCGGGCGCGACTCCGACGGCTCGCGGAGGCGTCTGGGTTCCCTGAGCGCCGGGCCACGCCCTCTTGATGCCCCTACTTGACCGTAAGCGTCCCGTACATCCCTTGGGCGTAATGCCCGGGGAGGTTGCAGAACGTGACGTACTTCCCGGAGGTGAGCTTGAAGGTGCCCTGCTTGGTGTCTTGCGGGGCCACGTCGGCGATCTCTCCGGCGTCTTCCCCCTTTGCCTCGAGCTTCGCCTCGTCGACCTCGCCATCGGAGGTCGTCGGCAGGTCCGCTGGGTCGCTATTGGTCTTGGCGAGCACGAGCTCGTGCTCGACCTGGCCGTGATTCGGTGCGGTGATCGTGACCTTGCCGGCCTTTGCTGTCGCGTCGCTTGGGCTGAAGGTGTAGTCGTCCATGGTGATCTCGAGGGCTTTCCCCTGGGAGGCGCTGGTCGCCGTCGTCTGCGCCTGAGTCGTGGTGCCGTCGCCGCCCCCGCAGCCAATGGCGAGAACCGCGGCGCCTGAGATAAGTGCCCCCGAAGCGGCCAGCCGGTGCTTCATTGCGATCGCCTCCCTTATGAGGTGGTCGTTTCCTCAGCATTCTCCGGCCGCACGGCGACGAGCCGCATCCGGTCGAACTACGGGCGTGTGTAGGTACTTTGCATCGCGCTCCTGCACGCGCCGCCATCCCCCTGGCCGGCGAGCGGGATCCGACGCTGGCGTCCAATCACGCCGGGACGGGGCAGCACCAATGGCGGCACTCACGCTGCCGGCACGGATTGGCGTCTCCTTGCGACTCCCCAATGAGACGAGGCCGCGACCTAGGGTCGCGGCCTCGGTGCTCCGAATTACGTTTCCGATCACGCTTCCGTGAACGGGGTCCTGGCTACTTGACGACCTCGCAGCTGGAGGCGACGCGGTCGTTACGA
>JAHEXV010000023.1 GCA_023251935.1 bacterium
CGCCTCGGGCCGGCTGGCCGACGACGCCAGCCGCGCCGCCGTGGCAGCCCTCGCCGAGGCGGGGTCGGGCGTCCTCCTGGCCGACTGGGGCGCCGTCACTCGCCACGCCTCGATGGCGGCGCGCTTCGACCACGTCGTGATCGTCGATCCCGCGCCCTTCTCCCATCTCGAGCGAGTCGCATCGGCGGGTCCGGGGTTTCTTCACCTCGCTTGGAGCGAGGCCGAGCTGGAGCTCGCGCTTCGAGTTCACCGCGAGGAGTGGCCGGACCGACCCGCCGTCGCGGCGCTCTATAGCTCGTTGCGCTCCGCGGCGGGGGATCGGCCCCCGGGCAGGGAGGGGCTCGACTGCGACCGGGCTCGCGAGGCCCTCCAGGGCGTGGGCCGCCACCCGCGCTCGCCCGAGGTCGCCGCGCGACGCCTGCGGGTGCTCGAGGAGCTGGGGGCGGCGCGCTGGGAGCCCCGCGTCACCGCTCCCACCCTCGGCGTCGTATCCTCGGAGGGCAAGCTCGAGCTGCTCGAGACCTTCATCGCCTACCGTGAGCGATACGAGGAGGGCAGGCGATTCCTAAGCGGGCAAAGACAACCGAGCTAGACGCAGCGGGTGGCGCCAAGCGCGCTTCGGCGAAGCGCGCGCCGGGCTCGGGCTCGCCGACCAAGGCGACGCGCGGCAAGAGGGCCGCATCGAAGCCGCGCTCCGGCCACCCGGCCAACGGCGCCGCCGCGCCCGCGGACCGCGGCGGCCATACCAGGGTTGGCGCCGACGACGGTCCGCACCGGCCCGCGCCGTTGCTCACCGAGCGCGCCCAGGAGCTCACCGCCGAGGATCGCGCCCTGCTCGGCGACCTGCTGGCGGTGATCGCCGAGCACAGCGTCGACGGTGCGAGGGAGGCGGACCCGGAGGCGGTCGAGCGGGCGTTCACGTTCGCCTGCGAGCGCCACGCGGACCAGCGCCGCCGGACCGGCGAGGACTTCATCACCCACCCGGTGGAGGTGGCAAAGATCTGCGCCGGCCTGCGGCTGGACACCGAGACCCTCTGCGCGGCCTTGCTTCACGACACGGTCGAGGACACGAGCGCCAGCCTCGAGGAGGTCGAGAAGCTGTTCGGCGACTCGATCGCCCAGCTCGTCGACGGGGTGACGAAGCTCACCGGGATCACCTTCCAGAGCCGCGACGAGAGCCAGGCCGAGAACTACCGGAAGATGATGGTCGCGATGGCCACAGACCTGCGGGTCATCCTGATCAAGCTCGCCGACCGCCTCCACAACATGCGCACCCTCTCCGGCCTGCCGAAGCAGAAGCAGATCGAGAAGGCGCGCGAGACGCTCGAGATCTACGCCCCGTTGGCCCATCGACTCGGGATCCACGCGATCAAGTGGGAGCTCGAGGATCTCTCCTTCCAGCGCCTTCACCCGCGGAAGTACAACGAGATCAAGAAGCTCGTCTCCCAGCAGCGCGCCGAGCGAGAGCGCTACGTCTCCGAGGCGGGCAAGTTCCTGCGGGCCGAGCTCGACAAGGTCGGGATCGAGGCGGAGATCTCCGGCCGCGCCAAGCACTTCTACTCGATCTACTCGAAGATGACCAAGAAGGGGCGCGAGTTCAACGAGATCTACGACCTGACCGCGATGAGAGTGCTGGTCAGCTCGGTCAAGGACTGCTACGGCGCGATCGGGATCATCCACTCGATCTGGAAGCCGCTACCCGGCCGCTTCAAGGACTTCATCGCGACGCCGAGGCTCAACCTCTATCAGGCGCTCCACACGACCGTGATCGGGCCGGAGGGCAGGCCGCTCGAGATCCAAATCCGCACCCCGGATATGCACGAGACCGCGGAGTACGGGATCGCCGCCCACGTGATCTACAAGGAGGGCTCGCTGGCGAAGGGCGATCCGCGGCGAGACAAGATGACCTGGCTGCGCCAGTTGCTGGAGGTGGAGGGTGACCAGGACCCGACCGAGTTCCTCGAGTCGCTCAAGGTCGACCTGTTCGAGGACGAGGTTTTCGTGTTCACGCCGCGAGGCGAGGTGAAGAACCTGTCCGCCGGCTCGACTCCGCTCGACTTCGCCTACGCCGTCCACACCGACGTCGGTCACCGCTGCGTCGGGGCGAAGGTGAACGGAAAGATCGTCCCGCTCCACTACCAGCTCAAGTCGGGCGACATCGTCGAGATCCTCACCGCGAAGCAGGAGCGGGGGCCCTCGAGGGACTGGCTGGCGCTGGTGCGGACCAGCCGGGCACGCAACAAGATCCGCGCCTTCCTGAAGCGCGAGCGGCGTGAGGACGCCGAGCGACGGGGCCGCGAGGCGCTTCAGGACGCGATCCGCAAGCGCGGCCTCCCCCCGCAGCGAATCGCCGCCTCGCCGCTGCTCGCCGACGTCACCCGCGAGATGGGCTTCCGAAAGGCCGACGACTTCTACATCGCGGTCGGCCAGGGGAAGATCTCCCCGAAGACGGTCGCCAACAAGGTCTTCCAGCGCCTCAAGCAGGGCGAGGCGGCGGCGGGCGACGAAACCGAGGCGCGCCTCGCCGGCGTGCTCGAGGGTCGCGACGAGCGGCTGCGTCGCACCCAGGAGGCCTCCGACTACGGGATCAAGGTGAAGGGGGTCGACGACGTCATGGTCCGTCTGGCCAAGTGCTGTCGACCGGTTCCTGGTGATCCCATCGTCGGCTACGTGTCGCTGGGGCGAGGGATCACGATCCACCGTGACGACTGTCGCAACATGACCGCGCTTCGCCGTTCACCCGAGCGGTTCACGGATGTGGAGTGGGAGGGCGACAACGCCACCTCCTACCGGGTCGAGCTCCAGGTCGACGCCTGGGACCGGACCCGCCTGCTCGAGGACCTGTCGCGAACCTTCGCCGAGACTGGGGTCAACATCATCGATGCCTTCTGCTCGACCAAGCACCCGATGGTCAAGAACCGCTTCGTGGTCGAGGTGGGCGACTCGGACCAGCTTCGTCAGTGCATCGGGCGGCTGCGCAACGTCGCCTCGGTGTTCGATGCGTATCGGGTCACGCCGACCGCCTGACGGCCCGAGCCGGCCGCCGGTCAGCGTCGTGGTGCCGCGCCTTCGGCTCGCCGGGTGGAGCCTCGAGTTCCGGCCCACGGCGCTGGTCCATCACCGACACCGCGAGACCCTTCCCTCGCTGCTGGGAGCTGTGGCCCGCTACGGCGCCGGCGCGCGCTGGCTGAACCGCCGCTACCCGCGCACCTCGCCGCGCTGGCCGCTGGGCAGGGGGCTCAGCGGCGCGGCTCGCGACGCGGTCGGGGCCGCGGCCCGTGGCCGCTGGGAGCCGGAGATCTATCGCGGCATCGACGGGCTGGGTCTGATCGCCCACAACCTCGGCGATCTGGCGGGCAACGAGGTGAGGTCCTAGGTCGCGCGGACGGCGGCGCGCACCGCCCGCGCCGTGTCCCGCAACTGCTTGTCGCTCTCGTACTTGGTTCGCGGCCAGAAGAACCCGCGCAACCCATCCTTTCGGTTCCGCGGGACGACGTGGACGTGGAGGTGGGGGACGCTCTGGCTGACGACGTTGTTGACGGCCACGAAGGCGCCCTGGGCCTTCATCGCGGAGCGAACCGCCGCGGAGAGCAGGCGCGCGTTGGAGAACAGCTGAGCGACCAGATCGTCGGGCAAATCCCAGATCGTTTCCAGATGCCGTCGCGGAACCAGCAGCGAGTGGCCAGGGAACAGCGGTCGGTGATCGAGGAAGGCCAGCGAGACGTCGTCCTCGAAGACGACCTGCGCGTCCTGGTCGCCGGCCACGATGGCGCAGAAGCGGCAGTCGGGATCCGGTGGTGCGGGCGCGTCAGGCAACGACTGTGAGGGCGGCCGGCCGGACGCCGACCTTGAGCCCGCCGTGGTCGCCGATGTAGTCGCCGTCCACCTGCACCGGGAACGGCCGGATGCGCCCCTCGGCGTCGTGCGAGAGTGAGTCGAGCCGGCACTCGGTGATGCCGTCGTAATGGTCGATCTGGCGGTGCCCGGGGGTTCGCAGGCTCGTCGCCAGCACCCGCGCCGCGATCGTCGGCATGTCGCGCTGCGCCGCGCGACGCAGCACAGCGACCGAGAGGGTGCCGTTGTCGAGCGCCGCGTTCTCGCACACCCGCAGGGGCTGGCTGCCGAAGTAGGTGAAGGGGTCGGAGTTCTGGGCGATCGCGGTGACGCCCTCGACCGATCGGCCGTCCACCTGGAGTCGCATCCGGACCGGGTCGCGCAGGTAGGAGCCGTAGAAGCCCGAGATCGCCGCCCAGGTGTAGTACCAGCGCCCGCCCCGCGCCTTCATCCTCGGATGCGAGTCGACTCGCTTCGCGGCCGTGGCATCGAGGCCGGCGCCGCAGGCGAACACGAAGTGGCGCCCGTTGGCCGTGCCGAGGTCGATCTTGCGGGGCTGGAAGTCGTCGGCGAGGCCGAGCAGGTGCTCCGTCGCGTCGACGACGTCGTTCGGGATCCCGAGGGTGCGACAGACGACGTTTGTGGAGCCGCCCGGGAGCACCGTGACCGGGACATCGGTGCCGACCAGGCCGTTGGCGACCTCGTTCAGGGTTCCGTCGCCGCCGAACGCGACCACGATGTCGTAGCCGCCCTCGCGCGCCTCGCGCCCGATCTCGATCGCGTGGTGCTGCCCCTCGGTGGACACCGCCTCGACGCTGTAGCGGCCCTGGAGCGCGTAGACGACCAGGTTCTTGAGCCGGTCGGAAACCGTGGTCGCGTAGGGGTTGACGATGATGAGCATCCGCTTCTTCGGGGCCCGCTCGCGGCCACCCGCGCCGTTGGCGGACGCCTCGGTGCGCGGCGGCGACTGGGTGGCGCTCGGCCCGGCGTTCACTCGCGCGGCTCCTCCGCCCGCACGCTAGTCCACCGCCTCGAACCGGACCACGTTTCCATCCGGGGCCTCGCGCACCCGCCCGGCGTCGACCAGCAGGTCGACGTGGCCGAGGACCTCGGACAGGGTCAGGAAGGCCTGGGTCACGGCGACGTTTCCCCAAAGTTCTTGGGCGATCTCGTACGCGGTCCGGGGGCGCTCGGCGATCAGGCCGTGGATCTTCTCGGCCCGGCGGTCGTGATGGGCGAAGCGCTCGTCGATCAGCGCCCTGTGATCCGTGATCGGATCGCCGTGCCCGGGCAACAGGATCCGGGCCGGCAGCTCGCGAGTGCGGCGAAGGGACTCGAGATAGGTCATCAGGGCCCGGGGACGCTCCTCGGACCCGTCCAGGGGCCGCGAGATCAAGGGGTTCGAGGAGATGTGCGCGATCAGGTGGTCTGCGCACAACAGGATGCCCCGCTCGGGGTCCCAGAACAGGGTGTCGGACGGGCTGTGCCCAGGGCGAAGCTGGACCTCGAGGGCTCGGTCCCGAAGCTCGAGCATCTCGCCATCCCGCAGCGGCTGGCTCACCTGCGCCTTGGCGCCCCAGGCGCGGAAGCTCCGCGCGACCGATCGCAGCGCGATCACCACCTCCTCCGGGATCCCGTGGCGGAGCATCAGCCCGGCGGCGAAGCGGTCGTCGAGCTCGATGTCGTCTCCAAAGTTCTCCACGAACGGGACCACGACGTCGATCGCGGCGACCTCGGCGCCGGACCGCGAGGCGATGATCTCGACCAGGCCGAGGTGGTCGATGTGCTGGTGGGTGAGGACCACCAGCTCGATCTCCTCGAGGGAGCGCCCGAGCGCTTCGAGCTGGCCCATCAGCTCGTCGAGGGCCTTGCCCGAGTTCGGCCCTGTGTCGACCAGGGTCAGGGGCTCGTCCTCGATCAGGTAGCAGTTGACCCGCCCGACCGCGAACGGGGTCGGGATCTGGAGCCGGTGGATGCCGGCCTCGCGAGCCTCTTCGAGCGCTTGGTCGGGGCTAGTCACCCCGGATCACCGCCAGAACCTCGTCCCGCTTGCGCTCCATGTCCTCGCCGGAGGCCAGCGACTCCAGGTTCAGCCTCAAGAGCGGCTCGGTGTTGGAGGGCCTGACGTTGAAATGCCAGTCGGGGTAGCTGACCGAGACGCCGTCGAGCCAGGACACCTCCCCGTCGTCGTAGCGCTCCGCCAGCTCGCGCATCTTGCCCTGTTGGTCGGCGACCTCCGAGTTGATCTCGCCCGAGATGAAGTAGCGCCGGCGAAGCGCCCCGACCAACGCCGACAGCCGCTCCTGTCGCACCGAGAGCAGCTCGAGCACGAGCAGGGCGGGGATCGCTCCCGAGTCGGCGCACCAGAAGTCCCGGAAGTAATAGTGACCGGAGACCTCGCCCCCGAAGGCGGCCGACCGCTCGCGCAGCGCGGCTTTGAAGAAGGCGTGGCCAACCCGATTGACGTAAGAGGTCCCGCCGAGCTCGCGAACGGTGTCGGGCACCGCTCGACTCGCCCGGACGTCGTAGAGGATCGTGGCGCCCGGCTCAGAGCCCAGGAGCTGCCGGGCGAGAAGGGCGGTCAGGAAGTCGCCGTCGACGAACTCCCCCCGGTCGTCGATGAAGAAGCACCGATCGGCGTCGCCGTCCCAGGCGATCCCGAGGTCGGCTCCCTGCTCCCGAACCCTGTCCATGATGAAGCGGCGGTTCTCCTCCACCAGTGGGTTCGGCTCGTGGTCGGGGAACTCGCCGTCGGGCACCCAGTAGGTCGTCGACAGGTCGAGGCCCAGGCCCTCGAGCAGCGGCCCCACCATCGGCCCGGCCATGCCGTTGCCGCCGTCGACCACCACCTTGAGCGGCTTGATCCGGTCGGAATCGATGAACGAGAGCACCCGCTGCTGGTAGTCGTCGTAGACGTCGACCACCTCGACTCCGCCGCCGCCTGGCGCCTCGGGGAGCCCGGCCTCGATCGTCTCGCGCACCTCCCCGATCCCGGCGTCGCCCGAGAGGGCCAGCGCGCCCTCGCGCACCAGCTTGATTCCCGTATACGCCTTCGGGTTGTGGGACGCGGTCACCATCGCGCCTCCGTCGAGCTCGCGCGAGCCAACCAGGTGGTAGAGCATCTCGGTGGCGACCATGCCGGCATCGAGGACCGCGCAGCCCTCGTCGGTCAGCCCCTCGCGCAGGCGGCGGCTCATCTCGGGCGCCTCGATCCTCATGTCGCGCCCCAACCCGACCCGCAGCTCTGGCGGCTGCTTTCCCCGCAGGCCGGCCAGCACGCGGGCGAACGAGCGCCCCACCAGGTAGGCGGTCTCGGCGTCCATCTCGGTGCCGTACAGGCCGCGGATGTCGTATGCCTTGAAGATGCCGGGCGGAATCGTCACCGCGCCCGAGTCGCCCGGCGTCAAAACGCGCCCTTCAAGGCCTTGTAGCTGTCCTCGAGCGATTGCGGCATCACCCGAGTGTCTGCGAGCACCGGCATGTAGTTGGTGTCGCCCGACCACCTGGGCACGACGTGGAGGTGAATGTGGCCCTCGTAGCCGGCGCCCGCCACACGGCCCTGGTTGAGCCCCGCGTTGTAGCCGTGGGGGTCGTAAGCCTGGTTCAGAACCACCATCGCCCGCTGGGCGAGCGCCATCATCTCGGCGGTCGTCTCAACGTCGAGCTCGGGCAGGGTCGCCAGGTGAGCGTAGGGCGCGATCATCAGATGCCCGTTCGTGTACGGGAACAGGTTGAGGATCACGAAGCAGCGCTCGCCCCGGTGGACGATCAGGTTCTTCTCGTCGTCATCCTCGGCCGGCTTGATGCAGAAGATGCACCCGGCCTCGCTGTCCTTGGAGGCGTCCCTCACGTATGGCAGGCGCCACGGCGCCCAGATCCGGTGGTTGGCCACACCGCCGGATCCTACGGGTCGATCGTCCAACGAAGCGAGGCCGCGCCCGATCGGGCGCGGCCTCGTGAAACCAGGCGGTCGCCGTGGCTACTTGATGAGGCAGAGAGCCGTCACGCGCAAGGTCACCACGTCGTCGTCGCTGGCGCTCGCTAGTCCTGCAGACCGGCCGCTTCGAGGGCCTTGGCCCGATCCAGGTACGCCCGGACTCGCACGACCTGGCCATCCTCGAAGTCATAGAGGAAGTTGGGGCGGACTTCGACCTCGGCTCCGCTGATCGCACCGGTCGCATGCTCTTTCAGCAAGGCGAGGACGCGCGATCCCAGATCCCGCAGCTCCTCGATCTCGAACTGGTGCTTGGAGAACTGCTCGCGGAACTGCCCGATATACGCCCTCACCGCGTCGCGGCCGCGATAGACGCCCGCCTCGGGGAACGATGGGTCTTCGATGAACTCCACCTCGGGGCTCGCCGCGGCCAGGAAGGCGTCGATGTCACCCCGGTTGTAGGCGCTCCACGCGTTTCGCACGGCCTCCACGTTCTGCTCGGACATCGGGCCCGCAGTATCCCGCGGCGGCCGCTCGGCGCGATGGCCGGGCGACGCGGCTTTGGGGGAGTGTGCCGGCCGCGCTACAGCCAGCCGCGCCGGTGGAAGAGGGCCAGCAGGCCGCCGAGCATGACGATCATCACGCCGATCGCGATCCAGAAGGCCGCGATGCTCCCCTGGCCGGGGACGCGGACGTTCATGCCGAAGATGCTGGCCACGAGGGTCAGCGGCAGCAGGGTGACGCTGATCACCGTCAGCACCCGGAGGATGTCGTTGACTCGGTGGGAGATCACCGACTCGTTGGTCTCCTCGAGCGCCTCGACCACCTCCTTGTAGTTCTCGAGCATGTCCCAGATCCGCTCGTGAGCGTCGACGATGTCGTCGAAGTAGACCTCCAGATCGCCCTCGCGGGCCATGAACCGCTGCTTGGCGTTCTCGAGGTCGCGGAGGACGGTGCGCTGCGGCCTGATCACCTTGCGGAAGTTGATGATCTCCTGCTTGACGTTCGAGATGTCCCGCACGATCTCCTCGGCCTGCCCGGAGAAGATCTCGTCCTCGACCGCGTCGAGCTTGTTGCCGATCTTCCGCAGCATCGGGAAGCAGTAGTCGAAGCCGTCGTCGACCACCCGGTAGAGCAGGAAGCCGGGGCCCTTGGAGAAGTGCTGCTCCCGCAGCTCCTCGCGCTGGCGGCAGCGCTCGAACAGGTACTCGACGGGCTGCAGCGGCTGGTTCGGGATCGTGACCAGGTAATCGGGGCCAACGAAGATGTCAAGCTCCCCCGCGTTCAGTCGCCCCACGGCGCTGTCGAAGACCGGGAAGTGGAGGACGATGAACAGGTAGTCGGGGTACTCGTCGATCTTCGGCCGCTGGTTTCGCGACAGCACGTCCTCGAGATCGAGGGCGTGAAACCCGAACTGCTCCTCGAGCCAGGCGCACTCCAGGGGTGAGGGGCGCTCGATGTTGACCCACCGAAGCCCCTCGGCGGTGATCGTCTCGACGTTGGGCTTTCGCTCCTGAGGCTCAGGCGCGGGGGCGGCAAGGCGACCGCGGCGAGCGCTCCGGCGCAGCCTGGGCTTCGGGAGGTTCGGCATCGCCGCTCATCTCACTAGGTCGCGTTTCCATCTCGACTTCCCGGCTAAGACTACGCCACCCCACCGGCGCCAGGTGCTCGGAAGCGTGCAAAACGGCCCTGGTATATTGCACGCCATATACCACCACATCCAGAGGGGTGGAGGGACTGGCCCGAAGAAACCCCGGCAACCCCCCCGCTTAGGGGAAGGTGCCAATTCCAGCAGGTGGAGTGCCTGGGAGATGTGAGTGGAAGTCCCCGACAGGACCTCTGCTCGCTAGCCCGGCAGAGGTTTTTTTCGTAGGTAGATGTCCGACGAAACGAAGGGGACTTGATGGCGACGTGGGAACTGCGGTGTAAGGAGTGCGAGGCGGCCTATCCAGCCGAGGCGCGCTACGTCTGTGAGCACTGCTTCGGGCCGCTTGAGATCTCCTATGACTTCTCCGGCCTCGACCCGGCGGAGGCGCGGCGCAAGATCCAGGCGGGCTCGCCGGGGATCTGGCGCTATGCCGACTTCCTGCCGTTCGACGGGCGGCCCCGCGACCCCCTCGAGCCGGGGCTGACGCCCCTGGTTCGCGCCGACCGCCTGGCCGACCGCCTCGGCATCGGCGAGCTGTGGATCAAGAACGACGCCGCCAACCCCACGCATTCGTTCAAGGATCGCGTCGTCGCGGTCGCCCTGGCCAAGGCCCGCGAGCTCGGCTTCGAGACCGTCGCATGCGCCTCCACCGGCAACCTCGCGAACGCCGTCGCGGCGCACGCCGCCGCCGCCGGCCTCGACTCCTACGTCTTCGTTCCGGCCGATCTGGAGGAGCAGAAGCTGCTCGCCACCGGCGTGTACGGAACCCGCCTGATCGGCGTACGGGGGACCTATGACGACGTCAACCGCCTCTGCACGGAGCTGTGCGAGACGCGGCCGTGGGCGTTCGTCAACGTCAACCTTCGGCCCTATTACTCGCAGGGATCGAAGACGCTCGCCTTCGAGACCGTCGAGCAGCTCGGGTGGTCGCTTCCGGACCGAGTCGTCTGTCCGATCGCCTCCGGGTCGCTGTTCACCAAGGTCGCCCGAGGGTTCGACGAGTGGATCGACCTCGGCCTGGTGGAGGGCGAGCTTCCCACCTTCAACGGCGCTCAGGCGGCGGGCTGCAGCCCCGTCGCCACCGCCTTCGGGGAGGGCTGGGAGGTCTGCAAGCCCCAGCGCCCCGAGACGATCGCCAAGAGCCTCGCGATCGGCAACCCCGCGGACGGCGTCTACGCGCTCGAGCTGGCCCGCAGCACCGGGGGCTCGATCGACGCGGTCAGCGACGACGAGATCCGCGACGGGATCCGCCTGCTGGCGGAGACGACCGGGATCTTCACCGAGACGGCCGGCGGGGTGACCACGGCGGCGCTGGCGAAGCTCGCCGACCGGGGGGAGATCGACCCGGCGGAGCGGGTTGTCGTCTACATAACCGGCGAGGGGTTGAAGACCCTGGACGCGACTCGCGAGGGCTTCCGGATGCACGAGATCGAGCCGACCCTCGAGGCGTTCGAGGGCGAACTCGAGCCGGCCCTCACCCGCTAAGGTTCCCGCCCGTGTCGGTGACGGTGAAGATCCCCGCCCAGCTTCGAAGCGTGACCGACGGCGAGGGCGAGATCGAGGTCGACGGCGCCACCGTCGGCGAGGCGCTGGACGCGGTCTTCAACCAGCACGACGACCTGCGCGAGCGGATCACCGAGGACGGCGGCCTGCGCCGGTTCGTGAACGTCTACGTGTCCGGGGAGGACATCCGCTTCCAGGACGGGCTCGGCACTCAGCTCCAGGACGGCGACGAGGTGACGATCCTGCCGGCCGTCGCAGGCGGCTAGCGCCCGCGGCGGGCGGCGAGTTCCATACGCTCCCGGCCGTGGATGGCATCGAGTCGGTGGCGATCCTCTGCGGAGGCCGAGGGACGCGCCTCCAGGAGCGCACGCACGCGATCCCCAAGGCCCTGGTCGAGATCGGCGGCAAGCCGACCCTCTGGCACGTGATGCGCATCTACGCCGCCCAGGGCTTTCGGCGCTTCCTGCTGCTGACCGGCTACCTCGGGGAGATGATCGAGCAGTCGGTGGCCGCGACGGACTGGCCCGAGCCGGTCGAGATCGAGTGCCTGGACACGGGGCTCGACACCCCGACCGGTGGCCGGATCGCGCTCGCGCGTGACCGGCTCGCGGGGGGGTCGTTCTGCGCCACCTACGCCGATGGCGTGGCCGACATCGACCTTGGCGCGCTGGTCTCCTCGCACCGGCGGCACGGAGGACTGGCGACGATGACCGTGGTGAGGCCGTTCAGCCAGTGGGGAGTCGCGGTGCTCGACGATCGCGACCGGGTCGAGGCGTTCGAGGAGAAGCCGCGGCTCGACCACTGGGTCAACGGGGGGTTCTTCTGCTTCGAGCCGGGGGCGCTCGACTACATGGACGAGACGAGCGTGCTGGAGCAGGGCCCGCTGGGCGAGTTGGCGGCGGACGGCCAGCTCCACGCCTTCCGTCATCCCGGCTTCTGGGACTGCATGGACACGTACAAGGACGCCGTCACCCTCAACGACCTGTGGGACGGCGGAAGGGCGCCGTGGGCAGTCTGGGAGCGGAATGTAGCCGCATCCGGTGCCCGCTAGCTGGCTGGTCACCGGGGGGCGCGGATTCGTCGGCGCCTGGCTGTGCAGGGCGCTGCTCGAGCGGGGCGATCGGGTGGTCTGCCTCGATCGGCCCGCCCGCCGTCCGCGGCCTTCGGGCCTCGCCCTGCTGGGGATCGAGGGCGAGCTGACGAGCATCGACGTCGACCTGCTCGACGGCGATCGCCTGTCGCGGGCGCTGGCCAAACACCGGGTGGGCGGCGTCTTCCACCTCGCGGCTCAGACGATCGTCGGCGCGGCGTCGGCGTCGCCGGCGGCGACCTTCGACGCGAACGTGCGCGCGAGCTGGATCCTGCTCGAGGCCTGCCGGGATCGGGGAGTGGAACGGGTCGTGGTGGCCTCGTCGGACAAGGCGTACGGGGCTCACGACGAGCTGCCCTACCGCGAGGACTTCGCTCTTCAACCGCGGGCGCCTTACGAGGCGAGCAAGGCGGCGGCCGACCTGATCGCCCGCAGCTACTGGCACTCCCACGGCCTGCCGGTCGCGGTGACCCGGTTCGCGAACATCTACGGCGGCGGCGACACCAACTTCTCGCGGCTGATTCCCGAGGCGGTGAGCGCCGCGCTCGACGGACGGCCGCCGGTGCTGCGCTCCGACGGCTCGCCGGAGCGCGACTTCCTGTACGTCGATGACGCCACGCGCGCCTATCTGGCGATTGCCGATGCCCTCGATCGCGACGAGGTGCGCGGCCAGGCCTTCAACGCCGGCGGCGGGCGCTCCTATCCGGTCCGCGAGGTGGTCGAGTTGATCTCCCGCCTGGCGGGAACCGGGGTGGAGCCGGACGTTCGCGGAACGGGCAACCCGGCCGGGGAGATCGACCGCCAGTACGTGGATTTCGCCAAGATCGGCGCCCTGGTGGGATGGGCGCCGCGGGTCGGGCTCGAGGCTGGGCTGGGCGAGACCATCGACTGGTACCGGGAGCACCCGGAGATCCGTGCCCCGGCGCCCGACGACTGACGCAGGGAGTCACGTAGTCGACCTCGCGCGCCGGTCACGGCGCCCGCCATCACGGCTTGCGATCACAGTGCCTCCTCAAGCCGCAATCGTCCGCTGAATGTCCGTCAAGTCTAGGTTCGGCGGGGGTGATCGGCAACTCGTGCCGTCAACCGAGGTAGTTCGTCTTTGCGCCCCTCTGAAGGGGTCCGTTCAGCGCCCTAAGGAGTTCGTAAAAGGTCTGACGAGCGCTCGGATTTCGCGTGACCTTGTCGAATAATGGAGTCGATCCACCCGACACGGAGGAACAGCATGTCTCCTGTAATTCTCGGTTTCGGTGCCCTCGACGCGATGATCGCGGCACAGGCCGCCTACGCCGCCCGCGACCTGAGCCGAAAGTCGCGCAAGCGTAAGAAGTAGCCACGGGGTTCGGAATGCCGACTAGGTCCGCGGAGGAGACCGGGCTCAAGCCCCTGAGGCCACCGCCCCCCGGCGCCGTCGCTGATCCGATGGATGGGGCCGAGAGCGGAGCCGAGGCCGCCGAGCAGCACCAGGCCCTGGTGCGCTCGCTAGCTGACCTGCTCGCGGCCACGCCGAGCGAGATCGAGAAGCTGCTCGACCTGCTCCACGCCGAGCTGGAGAATGAGGATCGGCCGGCCTCGGACGCGACGCCGGACGCCTTCGAGCGGGGCCTCGAGCTCGGGCTGCTGGTCGGCTTCGGGTCTCGCGGGGCGGACAAGCGGGGCCCCGTGGGCGACACTGAAGCTTCCCCGCCCAGCGGCCGATAAGACCCCGACGGGGGAGAGAGACACTTGGCGCAGCCCGGTTTCCAAAGCCGGGTCTCCGGGTTCGAATCCTGGCTCCCCGCTGAATCGCGGCGTGTCAGTCGCGGCGCTCTACCTCGAAGGTGACGTCGGCCGCCTGCAGTCGGTCGACGAGCGCCGTGCCCATCGCCGTCGCCGGCGTCATAACGCCGGCGCTCGCCGGGCCGTCGTCGAGCGCCAGGCAGAGCGCGCTCTCTCCGAGCATCACCGCCGTCGCCGCATATCCCGGGTCGCCCTGGGCGGCAACTCGACACAGGTAGCGGGCTCCGGTCGAGGCGCGCGCGTGGATCTCGATCCGAAAGAAGCCCCGGCTTCGCGATTCTTCGCTGGGGCCCTCGCCGGGAGCGGGGAGGACCCGATCCAGGAGCCTGCGGGTGGGAGCGTGGGCGAGCCCGGTCTGCACGGCCCACACCGCCCCGCTCAGCCCCGCGGCCTTGATGGGCGCGGTGGCCCCTGAGCCGAAGCCCACCACCTCGCGGTAGCGGAGCCGCCGGCCATACGCCCAGCCCTGGAGGGCGTTGCTGCGGCGCACGACGCGGGTATTGATCGACGCCATCACGAAGGGCGCCAGCCAGCCCCCGACCTCGCTGTCGTGCTCGACCCCGCGCAGGTTGCGCTCCGGCCCGAGGTCGGGCTCGGCGTCGCGCTGCGGGCTGAGCGCGTAGGGGTCGTCGATGATCCGTCGCGATTCCGCACTCGCCCCGACGTCGTCGAGCTCGCCCTTGAAGGACGCGATCGTCCCGCCGCTCAAACTGCCGCGGGCCGCCGCGACGACCAGGACCACGTCCTCCAGCCCTCCCGCATCGTCGGCCTCGGCGGCCTGGTGCAGCAGCAGCACGCCGAGGTCGGAAGGAATGGAGTCGAAGCCGCACCCGTGGACGATCCGCGACCCGCTGGCCGCGGCGGCGGCGTCGAAGCGATCGATGCTGTCGCGCATGAACAGCACCTCGCCCGTCAGGTCCGCGTAGTCGGTGCCGGCGTTCGCGCAGGCCTCGACCAGGGGCAGCCCGAACCTCCGATACGGCCCCACGGTGGTCGCGACCGCTCGGGTGGCGGTGGCCAGCTCCGCGAGCGAGTCGGCGTCGCCCGAGTCGGCCACCAGCAGGGGCCAGCCCGAGGCCCGGGAGCCGAGGGTTGCCCGCGTCTGCGCCAGCCGCTCCTCGGAGCGCCCGGCCAGCGCAACGCGGGCGTCCTCGGGCGCCTGACGCGCCAGGTAGTCGGCCGCGAGTCGCCCGACGAAGCCCGTGGCCCCGAACACCACCACATCGAACGAGCGATCCGAGCTCATGGGAGGCGCGCTAGAGGGTGGGGCCCCAGGCCTTGCTCAGGGTCCCGGTCTAGGCCCGCTTCGCGTACTCGCCGAACTCGCCGAAATCGAGCGACACGCAGGGCTCATCACCGGTGACCTCGGCGTCATGACCTGGCGGGATCGCGAAGACGTCCCCGGCGCCGATCTCGATCGTCGCCCCGTCGTCCATGTGAACCGTCATACCGCCGGAAAGGCAGTAGCCCAGGTGCGAGACCTGACAGGAGTCGGTCTGGGCGATCGGCTTGACGTTCTCCGACCATTTCCAGCCGGGCTCGAAGATCGCCTTGCCGACCACGTGGCCTCCGATGTTGACGACGTCGGCCTTGCCCTTGCCCTCGAATGGACGTGTCTCGTCCGGGGAGTCGAAATTCTTGATCTCGCCGGCCAATTGTGCTCCTCTCGTAGCCTGGATGCCGTGCCGAACTTACCCCAGATCGCGCTCGCAGCACAATCCCTGGCGATAGGAGCGGGCACGCTCGAGATCCATCCGCATTCAGACAGGGGCTAAGGGGAGCGATGCACCCCGCGAATTCAGCACGAGGAGGCAAGTTCTTGCCGATCGCGTCGATCCGTCCCGGACCTGCGCATCGCTCCCATGGACGACTCTACTCGTGCCAAAGGCGCGGATCCAGCCACCTACCGCGAAGCGCTACCTGGTCGCCAGTAGCCAGACCCCGGGGCTGCTCTCGCAGCCCGGCGGCAACCGGCGACCTGAGGCGCCCCTGAAACGCGCTCTTACTTGTAGAACTCGATGAAGAACGCCTGCGGTTCGAAGTCTGTGCCGTTCGACGTTGAGACCTCGGCCTGGACGTTGTTGCCTGCACAGTCGTGGAATGGATTGCCCAACGCGAACTCCGCCTCCTCCTTTGCACCGTCCGGGGCCTTGGAGTAGTCGATCGTGACCTGGGCGCCCTTGAAGTTGAACGGCAGGTGCCGGAAGCAGTAGGCGGAGGTCGATTCCCGGCGCACGTTCGAAGAATCAACGTTCAGCGACTTCGAGGCGACCACGGCGCCGGTCGGCTTGACCCTGGCGTACCCGACGACCTTGCCGGTCGAAGCATGCCGTCCCGATGCAAGGACGGCTCCCGTGCCAAGGGCGAGGAAAAGAGCTAGCACCGCGACCACATTCGCGAACGTCAGCCGCGTGCGAATCCAATGAATCAAGGTGATACCCCCTCTTGATTGGCGCCGGCGACGCGACCCGGCGAACCTAGTTGCCGGCAACCCTATCTGCGACCATACGGGCGCGCTGCGCGTGTCTACCTCTCCTCCCTTCTGACTGGTGGGCGGAGTACGACCAGCACGTTCTCCGCCGCAACGCGATCGTCCACCAGGGGGCCAGCATCACCCTTGGGGATGCCTCCCGGTCCCTTGAGGCGGCGCGGGCGTTCCGGCGGTTCATCGCGGAGGCATCCGATCGCACGCTGTTCGCAGAGGACGACAGCACGTAGGAGCCGCGCCTACTCCCGCAGCCCGGCTGGGCTAGGCAGAAAAAACGGTGAGCCTATGAACTGGATTCGACTGAAAGCTCGGGGCGACAAAGTCATCGCCTGCGACTTCCTTCATCGCGGGGATCAGCTTCTCGCTTCGGAACCGCTGGAGCTGCTCCTCGGAGTCCCAGACCGTGATGACGCGCCAGCCTCCATTCGTTGGCCCGGCGATATGCACCTGGCATCCCTCCGGGAGTCGATTTTCGGGGATCACGCGGGCGCTGACCTGATCGTAAAGATGCTGAGTTCCCCCGGAAAGCTCGCTAACCACGACGACTGCCATGACTGTCTCCTCTCGTGCCACCCTCCAATCCAGCGGCCACCTGCGCCTACGCTAACGAATGGGCGGCGCCGTGTTGAGGGGGCCTAGGCATGACCCGCGCGGCCAAAGCCTGCTCGAACCCGTATTGCGCCGAGACGATGCCCTTGTCCTGTCCACGGAAGAAAGGCGTGGGAAGGCAGCACGCGCCGCAAGCGCCTACCGAAGAACTGGCCTCGACTCAGGCGGCAGGTACTCCGCAGAGACCCGGTTTGCCGGATCTGCGCGCTCGCACTCTCGAGGGGAGGTCGACCACATCCAGGCGGGAGACGACCACAGCCTCGCCAACCTTCGGGGCGTCTGCTCGAGCTGCCATGCGGCGAAGTCCGGGCGTGAGGGGCAGCGCGGTAGGCGGGTGAAGTGAGCGCCCTACTCCTGCAGCCCGGTGCGTGTCAACTTGTTTTCGGGGTTCAGCCCGAGCGTGACCTGGGGAGGTCGACCGATGAGATCGGTGGTGCGGCGCGGTCTCAACTTACGACGACGGAAGCAAAGAGAAAGGACCGGACCATGAAGCTGACGACCACGACACAAGTCTCACTCGACGGGGTGATGCAGGGACCCGGAGGCCCGAACGAGAACCGCAGCGGCGGCTTCGAACGCGGCGGATGGGCGATGCCGCTCTTCGACAACGAGGCCCGGGCGTTCCTGGTCGAGGTATACGGGCGCGCCGACGCGTTCCTGTTCGGCCGGAAGACCTACGACATCTTCGCCGGCTACTGGGGAGTGATGGATCCGAGCGAGAACGAGTTCGCCGAGGCTCTGAACACGAAGCCCAAGTACGTGGCGTCGAGCACGCTCACCGAGCCCAAGTGGGACGACACGACGGTGCTGTCCGATGATGTCGCGGCCGCGGTCGGCGAGCTGAAGGCCAAGTCGGGGCGCGAGCTGCAGGTGCACGGCAGCGGCGCCCTAATCCGGTGGCTCATGGACCATGACCTCGTCGACGAGATCAACCTGGTCACCTGTCCCGTGGTCGTCGGCCAGGGCACGCGCCTGTTCCCCGACACCGGCCCGGACAGAGCATTCGAACTGATCGAATCGCAAACCACGCCGGGCGGGGTGATCATCCAGGTCTACCGGCCGGCCGGGCGCCCGGAGTACGCAACGTGAACGGCTGACCTGGACCATGTGGGCTAGGACGCTCCACCGCGAGCCCCCGGCTCGATCGAAGCGGAACCGGCGAGGGTCCTAGTCCCGGAACGGCACCTTGCCGAACAATGTGACAGGCAGCCCGGTGGATTCGAGGGTCTAGGGGAGCGTGATGGTGAAGGTGTCCTCGGAAGCGTCGTGGGCCTGTTGGACCGACTGGAACGTACCGGTGGCCCCGTCGTACTTGCCGTTTCCACCGATGATCGACCCGGACGTCGTCTGACCAGCGAACGTGCCGCCCACGTTTACAACGAGCTGTCCGTCGGGGACGTCGAAGGTGCCCGTGCACCGCCCCTTGGACTTCGAGAAGCTACCCGTGCCTTGGGTGACGATGCAGGTGGCGTTCAGTTCCCCGACGGTGTTCTTCGAAGAATCCTGAAGGGGACTGGAGAACGCGAACCCGCTGCCCGGCTTGGGTGCCGCCTGGGATTGCGACGGGGCAGCCCCAATCGGAGCGAACGTCCCTGTGTTGCCCCCGGGCTCCGTGAACGTCAGGGTCTGCGTGCTTCCGGTGGTCTTGTCGCCGTGGAGTCCTATCCGATGCGGCCGATCCATGCGTGCCGCTGGTCGGCATCCCGGATCCCGGGCACGATCTAAACGTTCTCCTGCGACATCGGCCGAGCAGTGTCTCGCGCCATCGCAGGCGGCTACTCCGTCACGCATTCCCGCCAGGCCGGCCAAACACGATCAAGCGCCTCCGCGACCACGGCATCAGGGTCCTCATGCGCCTCGAGCCTGAGGTCGAACACGAGGTCATCGCGTTGGAGGTCGGCGCGGACACCCCGCGATCGCAACTGCGCCACCGCCTCTTGCGCCTGCTCGAGGCAGCTCGGGATCACCCTGCGTCGCCACTCCTGCCGAGCCATGAGTCGAGCGTACTCTCGCGACGGCGCCTACCCCCGCAGCCCGGCGGCTTCGAAGGCTTCCGATGCGAGCAGCCGCGCTAACTGTTCGGTTCAACGGATCCGTTGGATTCTGTCCTAGCAGCGCCTTCAAGGTGCCCGGGCCCCCAGGAGTTAGTCGGGTTTCTGTCAGGGCTGGTCCTGCCGCCCTTGACCGTTGCCGGTTGACCTTGGTCAACAGGTCGGGATGTCACCTGACCTTGCCGCCCTTGGAAGTGCCCGGCTGACCGTCCTGAGGCTTGATGTACGAGGTAGAAATGCCGTCCCATTCCCTCAGGGCTGGCGCTGCCGCCGCTGGAGGTGCCCCTCCCAGCCTGATAGCGCTCAGCTTCGACTTTCCGTCCCCCAAGCAACAGCGTCTGGCGCGGGAACATCAATAGTGGCCTCATCAGCGCCCCCAGCCAGGGTCCGGAATCCCACAACTGCCGGGCTCGTCCCTGTGCGACGTCGGAGTAGGCTGCATTGCCAGAGAAAGGCGCAGTCAAGGAAGCGAGGAGGGAGTTCATGCGACGCGCAAAGGTGGTCGGCGCCCTCGTTGTAGCCGCGGGATTGCTCGCCATCCCGGCGGTGGCGGAGGGCAAGGTGATCCCCGTCCATCCGGGCGACTCGATTCAGGCTGCGGTCGACAAGGCCAGCCCGGGGGACACTGTCCTCGTCTCGCCTGGCACCTACACCGAATCGAGCCAGCCGTGTCCGTCCGAGCCCGCCAGCAGCTGCGCGGTCGTCGTGACCAAGGACAACGTCAGCATCGTGGGCAAGGCGGGGACCTTCGGCGGCCACCACAAGGCCTCAGCCCACGCAAAGCGGGTGATCCTGAATGCCAACGGCGACCAGGACGTCGGGATCGACATCGGCAAGACGGACGATCCCGCCTGCCTGAATGACCCGACCCTGCGCCTCAACGGCTCGCTGCTCAGGCACCTCACGGTTCAGGGCTTCGCCGACGATGGCATCCTGCTCTACTGCGTGAGCCGCTGGCGGGTCACCCAGGTCCTGACGAAGGATGACGCCGAGTACGGGATCTTCCCCTCGCACTCGTTCAACGGGCGGGTGGACCATTCGTTTGCGTCGGGCGCCCACGACACCGGTCTCTATATCGGTCAGTCGTTCAACTCGCGGATGGACCACAACGTCGCCACCGCCAACGTGAGCGGCTACGAGATCGAGAACAGCATCGGTGTCCTCGCCGATCACAACCTCGCCTACGGCAACACTGGTGGAATCCTCTCCTTCACGCTGCCGTTCCTCGACGCGAAGGTCAACAGCCACAATGTGATCGTCCACAACATCGTCCGCAACAACAACGGGCCGAACGAGTGCACGGGCGGGCAGGTGTGCGAGGTGCCGTCGGGAACCGGCATCCTGCTGGTTGCCGCCGACCACAATCTAGTCGCGCACAACCGGGTGACGGGCAACAACTCCTTCGGGATCGGCGTCGCCAACATCTGCCTGGCCCAGGGCCTATCGGCTCCGGAATGCGCGGCGGTCTCCGCGGACATCCAGCCAGACTCCGACAACAACCGGATCGCCTTCAACACGGTGCTCGGCAACGGCCAGAGCCCCGATCCGAGCCTGCCCCCTCCGTTCGCGAAGGATCTCGTCTGGGACACGACCGGAATTGGGAACTGCTGGGCGCACAACGTGTTCGGGACCTCGTTCCCCTCGCCGCTGCCCAGTTGTTGAGCTGACAAGTTCGGCGAGGGCCGGCGACGCGCGGCCTCGAACGCCGCGCGTCGCCCGGGAACGCACGGGCTCAAGCGCTGCGAGACCAAGACGCGGCAGCGGCGCCTTGCGATGCCCTGAGAGCCCGGATCTCCAGGAATACCGTCCCATTCCCGCAGGGTTGGCGCTGCCGCCCTTGATCGTGGGAATTTCCAGCCGCTAGCAGCATCTAGCGAAGCTCGCCACGGCTACGCCCGCAGCACGGCGGCTGTCAGGAAGAGTGCGTTCCGGCTGCTAGCGCTTTACAGCGGATCGCAGTGAGCAGCCCCGTCCGGAAAGCTGATCGGGTCGCCACGCGAGTGGATCGGGTCGAGGTTGAAGAAGGTGGTGAAGTCGGTCGTGAACCTCGCCAGGAACCCGTTATGAAGCCTCGCGGGCCCGTGTCCGGCGAGCGAGAAGCTGTCCACCATCTTGCCGGAGAAGACGTCTGGGTCAGCGGTCGTATTCGAGACCTTGAAGTGGTTGCTGTAGTTGAACACGTAGGAGTTGCCGTCCTGGTCGGTTGCTCTCCCATGGGCGTGGGTTGTGTTGATCGTCGTCGTGACGCCCTGGCGGGTCCGTTCGTTGGTGATCGACTTCTCCGGTCCCGATCCGTTGACCGTGGTACCGCTCGGGAGGTTCGAGCAGGTGGTCGAGGAGAGGGAGAAGCTCACGGGAAACCTGTCGATTGTCGCTCCGTGATTCTTCGCCATTGCGCTCCCAACGGCAAGCATGAGCGCGAGGACGGCGACCGCGGCAACCACCAAGATCTTCAAGCGCGAGGACATTCTCCTTCGACCTCCAGGCTCCACGCCGCACCCTTGGCGGCTTCGGCGCGAACGTACCACCGGCAGCCGCATGCGGTCAACGTCACCCTTGAAACAGGTAGATCGTTTGACCTACTCCCGCAGCCCGGCGGCTTCGAGGGCTTCCGCCCTGTGTCGATACTCCCGCACTCGGGCGATCTTTCCGTCGCGGACGGTGTAGATCCACGTTTCGCCCTGCCTCTCCTCGACAAGGCGCCACTGAGCTTGCCGCGACCCCACCAGCTCAGCGGGACGACCACCTGCTCACCCGCGTCTATGAAGGCCTCGGGTTCAGCACCGAACTCATCAAAGGCGTCCTCGAACAGGGCGAAGAGTCGCTTGACCTCGGCGCGCCCCCGGTAGGTCGCCGAGTCGGGCAGGTCTGGCCTTGTTCGCCACTCGATCTCCGGGTCCAAGCACTCAAGCAGCGCATCCAAACCACCGCTGTTGAATGCCTTCCACGCGTTGCGCACGACCTCCACGTTCCCCTGCGACATCGCCCGCGCAGTATCTCGCGCGGCTTCGAGACCTTCAGCGCGCCCCGCGGACCTTCTCGCAACCGCTGGCCGCCGTGTCGGGGTCGCGACCTCCGTTCGCGCGAGGCCGGCCGCCGAGGCAAGAGTCGTGATCGCCTGGCCCGCCGTGCAGCCTGTCGGGCTGCGGTCCGCCCCGGAGAAGGTCGTCCTCCTCCTCCCCGTACATGGTGTCCGCCCCCTTGTCGCCGTAGACCGTGTCCGACCCGGAGTAGGCGCAAACGGTGTCGGCACCCCCACCCGCGTGGATCACGTCGCTGTCGGGCGAGCCCTGGATTGTGTGCGAACCGGGGGAGTCGGTGTAGGGAACGCCCTTTACGACCGTGTAGTCGGCGTGGCTCCCACAGATGCTCTCGGTCGGAGCCCCGCCGCTACCGGAAGCCAGCGCCAGCGCGACTGCGATTCCAATCGACCCACCGAGGGCCAGCTTTACTCCAAGCTTCACCGAGCCACGCACTCCGCAGTCATGTCGTCGCGAAAGGCTATCCGCATTCGAGGCTCCGCTGTCTGCTTCACTGCCGCGGCCGGGGCACGTATAGCAATCCCCTGATCGCTACGGTGCTGGCCGCGCTCGTGTTCTGGCTTGGGGGCTGGACGTTCCCCTTGGGGCTCGGGGGCACGGGTTTGAGCCCCTTGACCTACGTGATGGCCGGCGCGATCTGGCTCCTGGCTTTCGGGACCGGCGTGTATCACGACCTGTTTGGCGACGGGTTCGACTGACATCACCCCGAAGCGTGCCGGTTGAGGCGCGGGTGTGCCGCCGTTGCGCTGGCTGCTTTGAGCAAGTGATGCGCCGCTGCCTACCTGAGGGCGGCGCGGCAGCCCAACCGGACGACCCCGCCGCATGGCGCGCGCTTCCAATTCGCTTCCAAACGGAACTCGATCACCGCCGCTGGGCGTCCCGCTGAACGAGAAAACCCCGCGATTAGCGGGGCTTTCTCCAGCGCGCCCGACAGGACTCGAACCTGTGACCTCCTGCTCCGGAGGCAGGCGCTCTATCCAACTGAGCTACGGGCGCCGGACCGCTCAGTCTAGCCCCGCCGCGGCCTGGCTCCTCGAGCGGACCCGCCCTGCCCGCCCGATGGCGGAACGGCAGGCGGGCGCGCGAGCGCCGCCGGCGACCGTTACGAGCGACGACGCCCCCGGCTACGGTAAGCGGATGGACCTGTCGGTCGCCTTTCTCGGCACCGGGGGCTCGGTGCCCACGGCGCGTCGCGCCACGGCCTGCCTGCTCGTCAGGGTGGGCGGCGAGCGCCTGCTGTTCGACTGCGGCGAGGGGTCGCAGCGCCAGATGCAGCGCTCGACTGGGCTCGTCCCCGTCGACGAGATCTACCTGACCCACTACCACGCCGATCACTACCTCGGCGTGCCCGGCCTGCTGAAGACCTACGACCTCCAGGGTCGCGAGCGCCCATTGCAAATCGTCGGCCCGCCCGGCCTCGGCGAGTTGTTCAGGGCTCTCGGCCGGATCGTCGGCCGCCTCTCCTACGAGGTGGAGCTGGTGGAGCTCGAGCAGGGAGACGCGGTTCGGCACGACGGCTACGAGGTGCGCTGCTTTGGGGTCGATCATCGGGTCCGCGCCTATGGCTACGCCCTGGTCGAGGACGAGCGGCCCGGGCGCTTCGATCCGGCGCTCGCCGAACGGCTCGGCGTCGAGCCCGGCCCCGACTTCGGGAGGCTTCAGGCCGGCGAGCCCGTGGATGGCTCCAACGGGGCGGTACGCCCGGAGCAGGTGATGGGGGAGTCGCGACGGGGCCGCAAGCTCGTCGTCACCGGCGACACCGGGCCCTGCGAGATGGTGCGCCTCGCGGCGCACGAGGCGGAGCTGCTCGTGCACGACGGCAGCTTCGCGGACGAGGAGACCGAGCGGGCCGCCGAGACCGGGCACTCCACGGCGCGCCAGGCGGCCGAGCTGGCGCGGGATGCTGGCGTCAGGCTGCTCGCCATCGTCCATGTCTCCTCGCGCTACGACGTTCGCGAGGTGCTCGCCGAGGCGCGGGAGGAGTTCGCGGCGACCGAGGCCCCACGCGACTTCGACCTGGTCGAGATCCCCCTTCCGGAACGGGGAGAGCCGCGGCTGGTCGAGAACGGGGCGCGCGCTGCGACCCAGGTCTGACCGGAGCCCCTAGCCGAGCGGCGCGGCGAGATCGGCGATCGCCTGAGCGACCGCGTTCGGCTGGTCCTCCTGGAGGAAGTGCTTGGCCGGGAGGAGGATCGGGTCGTCGACCCCGAGCGCCTCCTGCGCCTGGCGCATCTGATCGAGGGGAATCGCCGGATCGCGCTGCCCCCAGACGATCCGGGTCGGGTACGAGCGCCGCTCGAGCCCCTCCCAGAGCAGGCGCTGTTTGGCCGCGGTCGGCTGGTAGCCGCGCGAGATCCGCAGGAAAGCGCGGCCGCGATCGACGCGCCTGAGGAGCTCGTAGTGCGCGTAGACCTGGTATCGCGGGACCGCCGCGGCGTCGGCGATCCCCTGGAGGTAGAAGAGGCGTGAGAAGACCCAGGGGTTCAACGAGGCAAGCCAGGCCCGCCCCAGGCCCGGGACGGCGAACGGCGCCATCGTCCAGGGGCGGCGGAAGATCTCCAAACCGAGGATTGTGTTGAGCGCGGTGAGCGAGAGCACGCGGTCCGGGTTGGCCACCGCCCACTCGCAGCCGATCGGCCCGCCGATGTCGTGCACCACGAGGTGACAGCGGTCGATCCCAAGCGCGTCGACCGCGTCGCCGGTCCACCGCGCCAACCCGGACCACGTGTAGTCGAACTCGGCGGGGCGATCGGCGAGGCCGAGACCGGGAAAGTCGAACGCCACCGCGCGCAAGCCCTGCTCGGCCAGCACCGGGACAACCTTTCTGTAGAGGAACGAGCTGGTCGGGACCCCGTGCAGAAGGACCACCGGGGCGCCCTGGCCCTGCTCGCGCACGAAACTCTCCACGCCCCCGGCCGTGAACTGTCGCCCGGACGCCTGGTGAGCCTCGATCGCCTCGCGCGCCGCGTCGCGAATGCCTCCCATCGCCGCATGATCGCATGAGAGACTGCAGCCGAATTGCGCCCCGCCACTCAGCGGCGGCGCCGGGCAGACCGCGCCGCGAGCGCGTCGTCGAAGGAGGAGTCGATGCAACAGCAGAGCACCTGGGAGCGCCTCGCTCCGCTCACCGGGCTGATATTCGTCGCCATCGTCGTGGCCGTCTTCGCGATCGGCGGATCGACGCCGGACCAGCATGACACCGCCCAACAGGTCCAGGCCTTCTACGGCCAGCACCACGGCAAGCACGAGGCGTTGGCGTTCATCCTGGCGCTCTCGATCCCGTTCCTGGTCTTCTTCGTGAGCATCCTGCGCCACGAGCTGCGGCGCCAGGGCGGCACGGGGCAGCTCGCCAACGCCGCTTTCGCCGGTGGCGTGCTGGCGGCGGCGGGCTTCGGGATCCTCTCGGTCGTGCATCTGTCGCTGGCGGTCGCGGCGGACAGCGCCAACACGATCGGCACGACCCAGGTGCTCAACGTGCTCGACAACAACGACTTCCTGCCGATGGTGGGCGGACTCGGCGTACTGGTGCTGGCGGCGGGATGGTCGGCGGTGCGCCACGGCGGCATGCCCAAATGGCTGGCCTGGGTGGGGATCGTGATCGGGGTCGCGATCTTCACGCCGGCGGGCTTCGTCGGGTTCCTGGCCTCGGGGCTGTGGATCGCGATCGTCAGCGTCCTGCTGACCCTGGCGCGCCGGTCCGCGGAGCCGGCGCCGGCCGCGTAGGCGAGGTAGGCGGGCGCCGCGGAGGAGACCAGCCGACGAAAGTCGGCGCGTTCCGAGGCGACGGCTGCTAGGCTCGGCCGGTCGGTTCCTTTAACCCGGTCCGGAGAGGCCAGGAAGGGGCGAGAGCATCAGCGCTGACCAAAAGGTCGTCCTCGATCGCGACGAATCGCGCCGCACCTTGGTGCGGATCGCGCACGAGATCGTCGAGAAGAACCCGGGCGCCCACTCCGTAGCCCTGGTCGGCATCCACACTCGCGGCGCTGTGCTCGGCCGGCGGCTGCACGCGCTGGTCGGGGAGCTGAGCGGCTCCGAGGTGCCGTTCGGCGACCTCGACATCTCCTTTTATCGCGACGACGTCAACGCGCGCGAGCCCGGAGCCCAGCCGGTGGTCCACGCCTCGCACCTGGACTTCGAGCTCGAGGGCCGCACCGTGGTGCTGGTCGACGACGTCCTGTTCACCGGGCGCACGGTGCGGGCCGGGATCGACGCCCTGTTCGACTACGGGCGTCCCCAGCGGGTCCAGCTCGCGGTGCTCGTCGATCGTGGTCACCGCGAGCTGCCGATTCGCCCCGACTACGTAGGCAAGAACCTCCCGACCTCACACCGGCAGCGTGTCTACGTGCGGGTGGAGGAGATCGACGGCGTCGACGAGGTTGCGATCGCGGAGCGGGTCGAGGCACCGCGATGAGGCACCTGCTCGCAATCGCCGATCTGGAGCGCGCCGACATCGAGCGGATCCTCGAGCGCGCCGAGGGATTCGCCGAGGTCGGGCGTCGCGACATCAAGAAGGTGCCGACGCTGCGCGGCCGCACGATCGTCAACCTCTTCTACGAGTCCAGCACCCGGACGAGCTCGTCGTTCGAGCTCGCCGCCAAGCGGCTGTCCGCCGACGTCGTCTCGGTCAAGGCCGCCGGCTCCTCGGTCGACAAGGGCGAGTCGCTGAAGGACACGATCACCACCCTGAGCGCCTACGGACCCGAGGCGATCGTGATCCGCTCGCCGGATGCGGGCGCCGCCGATCTGGTCGCCGGCTGGACCGAGGCGGCGGTCGTCAATGCCGGCGACGGCAAACACGAGCATCCGAGCCAGGCGCTGCTCGACCTCTACACCCTCATCCGTCGGCTCGGGTCCCTCGAGGGGAAGCGAATCTGGATCGTCGGCGACGTGCTCCACAGCCGCGTGGCGCGCTCCAACGCGCTCGCCTTCGGGATGATGGGCGCCGAGGTCACGGTCTGCGGCCCGCCGACCCTGATCCCGCGGGCAATCGACGAGGCCCTGGGGTGCGCGGTCTCCCACGACCTCGGGGGCCTCGGCGAGGCGGACGTCGTCTACGCCCTGCGCATGCAGCGAGAGCGGATGCGCGAGTCGTTCATCCCCTCGATCCGCGAATACGTCGCCGGCTATCAGATCGACGCGCGGCGTCTCGGGCCGCGCCAGCTTCTTATGCACCCGGGCCCGCTCAACCGTGGGGTCGAGATCGCCCCGGAGGTGATCGACGGGCCCAACTCGCTGATCGCCGAGCAGGTCGAGAGCGGGCTCGTGGTGAGGATGGCGATCCTCTACGAGCTGCTGGCCAACGCCCGCCCCCGACCGGGCGGCGGCCGCGCGGCGGACTCCGAGGACGTGCCGGCGCCGACGCCGATCAAGGAGCCGGCATGAGCGGCGTCCTGCGCCCGATCTCCTCCCTGGACTGGCGGGCGTCGGGTGGAGAGCCGGCGGGCGACCTGGTGATCCGCCGCGCCGCCGTGCTCGACCCGCGAGCGAGGCTGGAGGGCACCTACGACGTAGTGGTACGGGGTGGGAAGATCGCCGAGCTCGCCGAGCCGGGAAGCGCCGAGCCGGGCGACGGCGAGCTGATCGAGGCGGAGGGGAGGGCGGTGTTCCCCGCCTTCTTCGACCCCCACGTCCATCTGCGGACCCCGGGCGACGAGGACGAGGAGGAGGTCGAGACGGGCACCCGCGCGGCCGCCTCCGGCGGGTTCTGCGGGGTGCTCGCGATGGCGAACACCAGCCCCCCGGTCGACTCGGCGGCCGACGTCCGCTCGCTCTGCGAGCAGGCGTCCGAGCAGGCGTTCGTACCCACCGGCTTCCTCGCCTGCGTCACCCGTGGCATGGCGGGGGAGGAGCTGACCGAGATGGCGGAGCTTCGCGACGCCGGGGCGGTCGGCTTCTCGGACGACGGCCTTCCGATCTCGAACGCGAGGCTGATGCGGCGCGCCCTCCAGTACCAGCACCTGGTCGGTGCGCAGCTGGCGCTCCACGAGGAGGACCACGACCTCTCTCGCCCCGCCGGGGCACACCAGCCGCACCTGGGCGGGGTGATGCACGAGGGGGTGGTCTCCGCGGCGCTCGGGCTCGCCGGCATCCCGTCGGTCGCCGAGTCGACGATGATCGCCCGCGATGCGGCCCTGGCCGCCTACGAGGATGCCCGCGTCCACGTCCAACACCTGTCCGCCCGCGAGTCGGTGGAGGCCGTGGCGGTGGCGAAGGAGGCCGGGGTGCGGCTCACGTGCGAGGCAACTCCGCATCACCTGACGCTCACCGACGAGAAGGTGAGGAGCCTCGACTCGCGCTTCAAGATGAACCCGCCGCTTCGCGGTGCCGACGATCGCCAGGCGCTGATCGAGGGCATTCGCTCGGGCGTCATCGACTGCGTCGCGACCGACCACGCACCGCACTCGCTGGTAGAGAAGGAGGTCCCATTCGAGCAGGCGGCGATGGGGGTGACGGGGCTCGAGACCGCGTTCGCGGCCCTCCACACCGAGCTCGTGGTCCCCGGGGTGCTCGAGCTCGCCGTCCTGGTCGAGAGGATGGGCGGCGGGGCCGAGCCGTTCGGCTTCGAGCCGCCGAGCCTGGCGATCGGCAGCGATGCGAGCCTGGTGCTGTTCGACCCGGACGCCCAGTGGGAGCCCGGGGCGGAGGGATGGGAGAGCCGCTCGTCCAACTCGTGCTTCGCGGGCGTCCCGATGAGAGGACGGGTTCTGATGACCGTGGTCGCCGGCCGGGTCGTCTATCGACAGCGGAGCTTCGCGATGGGGGTCGCGTGAGCGGGGCGAAGCTCGACAGGGGCCGGACGGCGCTGGTCGTGATCGACGTCCAGGAGGCCTTTCGCAAGGCCGTGCCGAGCTTCGACCAGGTCGTCCGGGCGACCGCCGCGCTGGTGAGCGGCGCCGAGGCGGTCGGGGTCCCCGTCGTGGTCACCGAGCAGTACCCGAAGGGCCTCGGCAAGACCGTCCCTGAGGTCGCCGATCGCCTCCCCGACGGCGTCGAGCCGATCTCGAAGGTCTGCTTCTCGGCTTCGGAGGCCGAGGGCTTCGACCTCGACGGCCGCGACCAGGCTCTGGTCTGCGGCGTTGAGGCCCACGTCTGCGTCAGCCAGACGGTGCTCGACCTGCTCGATCAAGGCCTCGAGGTGCACGTGGCGCAGGACGCGGTCGGCTCGCGGTTCGAGCCCGACCGGCAGGTCGGGCTGGCCAAAGCCGAGGGCGCGGGGGCGGTGATCACCAGCGTCGAGACGGCGCTGTTCGAGCTCGTCAGGCGGGCCGGGACCGACGAGTTCAAGCGGGTGCAGGGGCTTGTGCTCGAGTATGCGCCGAGTCCGTCATGAGCCCCGAGCCACCGCCGCCCGGATCCGGATCCGGCGATCCGGGGTTCGTGCTGCTCGAGGACGGGGCCCGGTTCGACGGCCGACTCTACGGCACCGACGACGCGATCACCGGCGAGGTCGTCTTCAACACCGCGATGACCGGCTACCAGGAGGCCGTCACCGACCCGTCGTACGCCGGTCAGATCGTCACCTTCACCTATCCACTGATCGGCAACTACGGGGTTGCGACGGCGGCGATGGAGTCCGATCGGGCCCACGCCCGCGGCGTGATCATGCGCGAGGCCAAGAACGTCGACCAGGCAGCGGACGCCGAGGGCGGCTGGCTCGATTGGCTCCGAGACTGCGGCGTCGCGGCGATCGACGGCGTCGATACCCGGGCCCTGGTCCGGCATATCCGCGACCGGGGGGCGATGCGGGGCGGGATCTTCCCGGCCTCGCTCGGCGCCTCGGAGGCCCGCGACCGCATCGAGGCGGAGCCGTCGATGACGGGCGCCGACCTGGCGCGGGAGGTGACCCCCGAAGCCCCGGTCGAGATCGACGGAGGGGGCCCCCACGTGGTCGGCATCGACACCGGGATCAAGCTGTCGATCATTCGGCAGCTCCGCGAGCGGAATTGCCGGTTGACCTTGCTTCCGTGCTCAGTCACCGCCGATGAGCTCCTCGAGTGGGACCCGGACCTGGTCTTCCTCGCCAATGGGCCCGGCGACCCGGCGGCGCTCGACTATGTCGTCGACACCGTTCGGGGACTGGTCGGCGAGCGGCCCGTGTTCGGGATCTGCCTCGGCCACCAGCTGCTCTGCCGGGCGGTGGGGCTTGAGACCTTCAAGTTGCCCTTCGGGCACCGGGGCGCCAACCACCCGGTCAAGGACCTCGGAACCGGTCGAATCGAGATCACCTCCCAGAATCACGGCTTCGCGGTTCGGGGCCCGGGCGGCGAGCCGACCGTCGAGGGCGATCAGCCGGTGCGTTGGCAGACCGACTTCGGCGAGGCCGAGCTCTCCCACCTGAACCTCTATGACCGCACCGTCGAGGGGCTGGTGCTCCGCGACGTCCGGGGCGCCACCGTCCAATATCACCCCGAGGCCGGCCCGGGCCCCCACGACGCTCGCCACCTGTTCGACCGCTTCCTCGAGCTGGCGGCGTGAGCGGACCGTCGGCCCCCACCGCGCAGGAGCATAATCTCGCCCAGGTCGCGCGACTGCTCGAGATCGGCGAGCACGAGGGAAACCCCGGCCTGAAGCTCCACTACGACGAGTTCTTCGCGGCCGACTACGAGTGGAGGCCGGCGGTGTCAGGGTTCGGCTCCGAGGTCTACCGCGGCAAGGAGGGCTTCATCCAGTGGCTGGCCGACCTCGCGGCGGTGTCGACGGTGTCGGTGGGTGGGGAGGCGGCCGTCGATGCCTAGGCGAGACGACATCCAGAAGATCCTCCTGATCGGCTCCGGGCCGATCGTGATCGGGCAGGCGGCGGAGTTCGACTACTCCGGGGCGCAGGCCTGCAAGGTGCTGCTCGACGAGGGCTATGAGGTCGTGCTGGTCAACTCGAACCCGGCGACGATCATGACCGACCCGGAGTTCGCTCACCGGACCTATGTCGAGCCGCTCACGGTTGAGTCCGTGGCCCGGATCGTCGAGCGCGAGCGCCCCGACGCGCTCCTGCCCACGGTCGGCGGCCAGACCGCTCTCAACCTCGCCACGGCGCTGCACGCCGAGAAGGTCCTCGAGCGATGGGGAGTGGAGCTGATCGGCGCCGACCACGAGGCGATTCGCCGCGCCGAGGACCGGGAGGCCTTTCGAGAGACGATCGAGGGCGCCGGCCTTCGCGTCCCGTGGTCGCTCGTCGTCACCTCGGTGGGCGAGGCTGAGGCGGCCCTCGCCGAGGGCGCCCTGGCGCTTCCCGCGATCGTCCGCCCCGCCTACACGCTCGGGGGCGAGGGTGGCGGGGTGGGGCGGACCGACACCGAGCTTCGGCAGGTCGTCTCGGAGGGCCTCGCGGCGAGCCCGATCAACCAGGTGCTGATCGAGGAGTCGGTGCTCGGCTGGGGGGAGTTCGAGCTCGAGGTGATGCGCGACCGCAACGACAACGTGGTCGTCATCTGCTCGATCGAGAACGTCGACCCGATGGGGGTCCACACCGGCGACAGCGTCACGGTCGCCCCCGCCCAGACGCTCAGCGACCGCCTCTACCAGGAGCTTCGCGACCAGGCCCTGCGGGTGATAAGGGCGGTGGGGGTGGAAACCGGCGGCTCGAACATCCAGTTCGCCGTCAACGCGCGGACCGGCGAGGTCGTCGTGATCGAGATGAACCCGCGCGTTTCGCGCTCCTCGGCGCTCGCCTCGAAGGCGACCGGCTTCCCGATCGCCAAGATCGCCGCCAAGCTCGCGGTCGGCTACGCGCTCGAGGAGATCCCCAACGACATCACGATGGCTACGCCGGCCTCGTTCGAGCCCGCGATCGACTACGTGGTCACCAAGGTGCCGCGGTTCGCGTTCGAGAAGTTCCCGGGCGCCGAGGGCAGCCTCTCGACTCACATGAAGTCGGTCGGGGAGTCGATGGCGATCGGCCGGACCTTCCGCGAGTCGCTCGCCAAGGCGCTCCGGTCACGCGAGCTCGACGCCGACCCGCAGATCCCCGACGACACGGCCGAGCTGCTCGATCGCCTCGTCACCCCGGCGCCCGATCGCTATGACCTGATCCTGGAGGCGTTCCGCCGCGGCACCGATCCCGAGGAGGTCGGCGAGCGCACCGCGATCGACCCGTGGTTCCTGAGCGAGCTGCGGGCCCTGGCGCTCGAGGGAGATGGCACCGACGGGCTGGTTCGGACCTTCAAGTCGGTGGACACCTGCGCGGCCGAGTTCGAGGCCCGGACCCCCTACTACTACTCTGCCCACGAGCGGGCTCCCGCCTCCGAGGTTCGCCGCGGCGAGCGCCCCGCGGTCGTCATCCTCGGCTCCGGGCCGAACCGCATTGGCCAGGGGATCGAGTTCGACTATTGCTGCGTGCACGCCGCGATGACCGTGCGCGAGTCGGATCGCGACGCGGTGATGATCAACTGCAACCCGGAGACCGTCTCGACCGACTACGACACGTCCGACCGGCTCTACTTCGAGCCGCTGACCGCCGACGACGTGCTCGCCGTGGTCGAGGTCGAGCGCCCCGAGGGGGTGATCGTCCAGTTCGGCGGGCAGACGCCCCTGAAGCTTGCCCGCGCGCTGGAGGAGGCGGGGGTGCGCCTGCTGGGAACCCCGGTCGAGGCGATCGACCTGGCCGAGGACCGAGGGCGCTTCGGCGCCCTGCTGCGAAGGCTCGAGATCGCCCACCCGCCCTATGGAACGGCGCTCTCGGCCGACGAGGCCGAGGTGATCGCCGCCGACGTTGGATTTCCGTTGCTGGTCCGCCCCTCATACGTGCTCGGCGGCCGGGCGATGGAGATCTGCTACACGGCGGAGGGCCTGGCCGCCTATTTGGAGCAGAATGTGAAGGCCGACCAGGAGCACCCCCTGCTCCTCGACCGGTTTCTCGAGGACGCGATCGAGGTCGACGTCGATGCCCTGGCCGACGGGACCGACGTCCACATCGCCGGGATCATGCAGCACGTTGAGGAGGCGGGAGTCCACTCCGGCGACTCGGCCTGCGTGCTGCCGCCGATGAGCCTCGGCGAGGAGATGCTGGACGAGATCCGCCAGACGACCGAGCGGATCGCGCTCGAGCTCGGGGTGGTCGGACTGCTCAACGTCCAGTACGCGGTCGCCGGCGGCCGGCTTCAGGTGCTGGAGGCGAACCCGCGCGCCTCCCGGACCGTGCCCTTCGTCTCGAAGGCCACCGGCGTCCCGCTGGCCAAGGTCGCCTGCCGGCTGATGCTCGGGGAGGCGGTCGCCGACCAGGAGCTTCCGACCGCGCCGAGCCGGCACGTCAGCGTCAAGGAGGCGGTGCTGCCGTTCGCCCGCTTCGCGGGTGCCGATTCGGTGCTCGGCCCAGAGATGAAGTCGACGGGCGAGGTGATGGGGGTCGCCTCCGACTTCCCGACCGCCTTCGGGAAGGCTCAGTCAGCGGCCGGCATCGCCCTGCCCGGGGAGGGGACGGTGTTCATCACCGTCACCGATACCGACAAGCCGGCGGCGACGCAACTGGCGGCCCGCTTTCACGACCTCGGGTTCCGGATCATCGCCACCCACGGCACCGCTCAGGCGATCTCGCGGATGGGGGTCCCGGTGAGGGCGATCAACAAGATCGCCGACGGCTCTCCCCACGTGGTCGACTACATCCGGAATCGCGAGGTCGATCTGGTGATCAACACCCCGACCGGCAGCGGGGCCCGCAGCGACGGATACGAGATCCGCTCCGCGGCGGTTCGTCAGGGGATCCCCTGCGTGACCACGATGACCGGTGCCTCGGCCGCGGCCCGGGCGATCTTCGCGCAGCGGGAGCGCGGCGCGGAACCGCGGTCGCTTCAAGAGCTTCACGGCGACGCGCCGCGGGTCGCGTCCGCCGATCGGGACGGCGTTGGCAGCAAGCGATAACTCGGCGCGCGCGGCGGAGCGGGCGACCGATCGGGTCGTGGCTCCCCCCGGGCGGCGCCTCTGCGAGGTGGTCGACAATCACGGCGCCGGCGGCTACCGGATCTTCTCGGTCCTGGATGCCCTCGGCCCGGAGCCGCGTGGCGGGCAGTTCTACATGCTCTCGGCTGCGGACGGCTGGGGGCAGCGCGACGGGCGCCCGTATCTCCCGCGGGCCTTCTCGGTGGCCGAGGCCCAGCCGACCGACCACGGCCTGCGGCTCGACTTCCTGGTCGAGGCCGTCGGCCCGGGGACAGAGCGGCTCGCCGTCCTGCGCGGCGGCGAGGCGCTGTGGGTGACCGGGCCGCTCGGCCGCCCCTTCTCCCGGCCCGGAGAGCTCGGCCCGGAGCTCGCCGGAGCGATTCTGGTCGGCGGGGGGATCGGCCTGGCGCCGCTCGCGATCTGGCGCCGCCAGCTGGCCGAGCTCGGCGTCGCGGTGCGCACCCTGATCGGCTTCCGTGACCGCGCCCACTCGGGCGGGGTCGAGGAGCTGTTCTCGTGCTGCGAGGTTCGGCTGGCCAGCGAGGATGGACATACGGGCCACCGCGGCTACGTCACCGACTTGCTCGGGGTCCTGCTCGAAGGGGACTCGGCGCGAACAGCGGCCGTCTACGCGTGCGGCCCTCCGGCGATGCTCGAGGCGGTGCGCGAGATCTGCCGGGACCGAGGCGTCAGCGCTGAGCTGGCGATGGAAGCGCCGATGGCCTGCGGCTTCGGAGCTTGCTTCGGGTGCGCGGTGCCCCTGGCCGGAGGCGGCTACATGCGGCTCTGCGTCGACGGGCCGGTGGTCGCCGCGGATCGGATCGCGACCGCCCTCGTCCCGGGGTCGGGCCACCAGGGCTGAGTATGGAGCTGAGCGTCGAGATCGCGGGTCTGCGTTTGGACCACCCGGTGCTCAACGGCAGCGGGACCTTCGACGCGCTCGCCGCACGCCGGGTCTTCGGGGATCGCCTGCTGGAGGACTTCCCGTTCT
>JAHEXV010000024.1 GCA_023251935.1 bacterium
GAGCGCCAAAATGCCGCACCACCAGGTCGGCGACATCGCGAAGCGCCCACTGCTCACGATCCTCGACCGGACCCGGCTCGAGCCCGCAGAGGACGAGTGGCCCCAGTGAGTCTCCCGCTCCCAGCGCACCGTGACTGGCGCCGCCGACGTGGCTGGCGCCGCCCCAATCGACGCACTCGTAGCCCTCGGCGAGGGAGACCAAGACGTCGCCGGCATTCGGCGCTTGGAGCGCCGACCACAGTCTCGCCATGCCGTCGGGGTAGGCATCGCTGACCAGGCGCCCATCGGCGGGCTGCAGCCCGAGCACCTCGGTGCGACCGTCGACGTCCCACCTCGCCCCGCGCCGATCGGTGGTCTGCGAGCCGGGACGAAATCGAAGCTGCCCGCGTTCGCTGGAGACGATCGCCTCGGGCGTGCCGCCGTTCGCCGACGAAAGCCTGGCCACGAGGTCCACTCCCTCGAGCCGCTCGAGAGCCGTCCAGACAGCGCTGAGGCGACGCTCGTCGTCGCGGAGCAGGTAGACGGCCCCGGCGCGGGCCGTGGGGCTGACCGCGAGCTCGGCGAGCTCGGGGCGTTCGGCGTTCGGCTGCAGCACTTCCCATCTCTCGCCCAGGGCGGCGGCCAGCGGCAACGCCGCCCGGACGTCGGTTTGAGCGTGGTCGGCGATCAGGATCACGGCATGCGCTTCGCAGAAGTCGTCGATGCCGCCGGCGGCGTCGACGATCCGGCCGAAGCAATGGTCGGCGTGGGCGATCGAGTCGCGCATCGCCTCGACGCCGTGGACGTGGGTGTGGTGATCGTTGTCCGGCAATGAGAAGAGCAGGAAGTCGTAGCCGTCGTCGTCGACCAGCTCGCGGCCGACGCATGCCGAGTAGGCGTCGCGCGTCCCCGGACGCGCCAGGGTGGGCCGGCAGGGGACGCGGCGGCTCGCGTACAGCTCCCCGTAGAACAGCTCGTCGGGGCCCCAGACCGCGTGACGGAAGTTGGCGGCGACGGCCACCCGTCGCAGCATTCCCTCTAGCCCGAGCTCGTGGCGGCGACGGCCGCGATAGATCAGGAACGGCGTGCACGCGGTTCGCACCCCGACGTCGCCGAGGCGCTCGAACACCGTCTCCGCGTCATGGGACAGGTGAGCCATGTTCAGGTTGTAGACGGTGTCGTAGAGGGTCCTGAACAACCCGAAGGCGCGAGTCGCCTCGAGCGAGGATCCATATTCGACGTAGCGGCGCTCCGCGCGGTGGTACCAGTTCATGCCGCTGATGTGATGTCGATCCGGACTGGCGCCGGTGGCGATCTCCGAGCAGGCGACGGGGGTGACCGACGGGAACGCGGACACGCAGTCGCCGACCAGGGTGCCGCGGTCGATCAGCGCGGCGAAGTTCGGCGCCAGGTCCTCGGCGACGGCGCGCACCAGCATGTCGGTGCGCAGCGAGTCGACGACGACCAGGCAGAGCTTGCGGGACACGTGCGGGGGATCGGGCCCTGACGGCGGCGAGGACCCGGTGCTCACCGGAGCACGCGCAAGCCCTCGTACTTGCGCTGGGCCCGGCGGCGACGGGCGGAGGCGAGCCAGAGCAGGGCGGCGAAGGCGACCAGGCCGAACGGCTCGACGAACACCGACAGGACGGCCACGACCAGGGCGGCCACCGCGACGATCAGGCCGATCGACGAGGATCCCTTGGCCCGCGCCTGCGCCCCCGCGACCACCGCGCTGACGACGCCGAAGGCGAACAGGGCGATCGCGACCCCGAGCGGCACTCCTGGCCACGCCGGATGGCCGCGGTTCGACAGCGAGACCGCGAACAGGACGGCGCCCCCGATCGCGGCGACGATGGCGAGCAGGACGCCGGTCGGGCCGCGGCGCCCGGAGGCGCCGCCGAACGTTCCCGTCGCCACCGCGAGGCCGATTCCCTGGCAGGCTGCGAGGAAGAGGCTCATCGGCGCCAGAGGCTATCGACCCGCTCCCGCCTCCAAGGGGCGGTCGCAACGTACGGGGACCAGCTTCGGCACACTTGTGCGATGCCCGAGCCCGAGGACAACCCGCCGCGGGAGCATCGGCCGCCGGCCGCCCACCGACGCGCGCACCAGACCGCTCGCGACCTGGAGCGGTACGGGAGCCTGTTCGCCCAGCGCACCCGGGGCATGCGCTCATCGGCGATGCGCGACCTGATGGCGATCACCGCGAGGCCCGAGGTGATCTCGCTGGCGGGAGGCCTGCCGGACACCTCGACCTTCCCACCGGAGAGCTTCGCTGCCCAGATGACCAAGATCGCCCAGGAGTCCGCCGCCGAGGCGTTGCAGTACGGGCCCACCGACGGGTTCGCGGCAACAAAGGCCGCAATCGGAAGGCTGATGGCGGCCGAGGGCATGGCGCCGGACCCGGAGGACATCATCGTCACCACCGGCGGCCAGCAGGCGATCGACCTGATCACCAAGACCCTGGTGGATCCGGGCGACCCCGTGATCTGCGAGGCGCCCACCTATCCGGGCGCGGTGCCGGTGTTCTCCTCATACGAGGCGGACACCCACCAGGTGGAGATGGACGCCGAGGGGATGAGAGTCGACCAGCTCGAGGCGCTGATGGATCGCCTCGCGGCCGCGGGCCGGCGACCCAAGTTCGTCTACTCGGTGCCGAGCTTTCAGAACCCGGCTGGGGTGACCCTGTCGGCCGAGCGGCGGCGGCGGCTGGTCGAGCTCGCCCGCGAGCGGGAGGTCCTGCTGGTCGAGGACAACCCCTACGGCCTGCTCCGGTACGAGGGGGAGCCGCAGCCGACCCTCTACCAGCTCGACGGCGGGGATTACGTGATCTACGTCGGCACGGTGTCGAAGGTCCTCTCCCCCGGGATCCGGCTCGGCTGGGCGGTCGCCCCGCCGCCGGTGATGGAGAAGATCGTGCTCGGCAAGCAGGCCACCGACCTCTGCACATCGACGCTCTCCCAGTACTTCGCGGTCGAGTACTTCGCCGAGGATCGCTGGCGCTCCTACATCGACAGCCTCTGCGAGGTCTACGGCTCCCGGCGCGACGCGATGCTCGAGGCGCTGGAACGGCACTTCCCCGAGCAGGCGACCTGGACGCGGCCGAGCGGGGGGCTGTTCGTGTGGGCGACGCTGCCCGCCTACATCGACACCTCCGACCTGCTGGCGAAGGCGCTGCGGGAGAACGTCGCCTTCGTGCCCGGGGCGGCCGCGTACGTGGACGGCACGCGCGGCACCAACTCGATGCGGCTCAACTTCTCGGGCTCGAACGAGGGCCAGATCCGCGAGGGCGTCCGCCGAATCGGCAACGTCGTCGGCGAGCAGGTCGCCCTCTACGAGACGATCACCGGCGAGCACCGCCTGCCGCCCGACTCCTCCCCTCCCGGGACGCGGTCGGGCGAGTCGACGGTCGAGCTCGACCCCGGCGCTGACCAGCCCGGCGAGCGAGCCGCGGACATCCTGCCGCTGCGTCGCCGGCGCGAGGAGCCGTAGCGCGAACGATGAAGGTCGCGGTCCTGAAGGGGGGAAGGTCGCTGGAGCGCCAGGTCTCGCTGCGCTCGGCGGCCAGGGTCGAGGACGCGCTGGGCTCCCTCGGGCACGTCGTCCTGTCGCTCGACGTCGGCGCCGACCTGGTGCGGCGCCTCAAGCACGAGGCCCCCGACGTCGCCTTCATCGCCCTCCACGGCCCCGGGGGAGAGGACGGAACCCCGCAGGAGCTGCTCGAGATCCTCGGCATCCCGTACACGGGCCCGGGCGTCGCGGCGTGCATCCAGTGCATGGACAAGGTGCAGACCAAGCACCTGCTGCGCGCCGCCGGGATCCCGACCCCGGATTGGGTCGCCTTCAACTCGACCGCGTTTCGAGAGCTCGGCGCGGCCGACGCGCTCACCGACATCGAGGCTCGGCTGGGCTTCCCCCTGGTCGTCAAGCCCGCCGCCCAGGGGTCGGCGCTCGGGGTGGGATTCGCGGCCTCGGGCGACGACGTGCCGGAGGCCCTGGTGGCCGCGTTCAGCTACGACGACAGGGTGCTGTTGGAACGCCACATCGAGGGGAGCGAACTCGCCGTCTCGCTGCTCGGCTCAGAGCCACTGCCGGTGGTCGAGGTGCGGCCGAAGGAGGAGGACCTGTTCAACTACGAGGCCCGCTACGAGATCGGCCGCACCGAGTACCTCTGCCCCGCAGACCTGACGGCCGAGCAGGCCGGCGAGGTCCAGGAGGTGGCCCGAGCGACCTACGACGCGCTCTCGTGCACGGGGTTCGCCCGCGTGGACCTGATCCTCGACGGCGACTCGACGCCCCAGGTGCTCGAGGCGAACGCGATCCCCGGCCTCACCGACACCTCACTCCTGCCGATGGCCGCTGAGGCGGCGGGGCTCGAGTTCGAGCAGCTCGTCGAGCGGATCGTCCGCCTGGCGCTGGCTCGGGCTAGCGACGAAGTCGCGGGCGGAACGGTTCAACCTGCCGCCCCGACCGAGCCCTGACCCGCCGAGAGCGAGGCGAAGCCGAGCAGCTCGGCGGAGTTATTCCTCGCCCTTGGCGAAGTCCTCGGGCGTCACCTGGTCGAGGAAGTCCTTGAACTTCTCCACCACCTCCTCCGTGTCCTCGACCTCGTGCTCGAACTCGATCGAGGACTCTTCGATGACGTCGTCGGCGGCGAAGATCGGCGCCTGGGTCCGCACCGCCAGGGCGATCGCGTCGGAGGGGCGGGAGTCGATCTCGAGCTCCGATCCGTTGACCGAGATCGTGATCGAGGCGTAAAAGGTGTTGTCGCGAAGCTCGGTGACGGCGACTCGCTCGCACTTCGCGTCGAGCTGGTCGAGCATGTCCGAGAGCAGGTCGTGGGTCATCGGTCGCGGCGTCGAGGCCCCCTGGAGCTTCATCAGGATCGCCGCCGCCTCGGGATGCCCGATCCAGATCGGCAGAAACCGGTTCCCGTCGACCGTCTTCAGCAAGACGATCGGCTGCTTGCCGACCATGTCGAAGCTGACGCCGTAGATCTGCATCTGCTGCAAGGTGTTCTCCCGGCCCTCGGGGGGCTGCGGGCCATTATAGGTACGGGCCGGAGGGCCTCCGGAGCATCGCTCGCGGCTCGCTGACGGCGAGCCGACGCGGCCAACAGCGATAATCCGGCCCTGTGTCCGAGGCTCGCCGACAGGCCTACATCGACGCTCCGGTGGAGACGGTCTGGGGGCTGCTCGAGGACGTCGATCGCCACCCCCAATGGTGGCCGCGGGTGGTCGCGGTGGAGTGCGACGGCTTGGAGGCCGGCTGCACGTATCGGGAGGTGGTGCAGACGCCGGTCGGCAAGGACGAGATGATGCTCCAGGTCGATCGCCTCGAGGACTGCAGGGAGCTGTTGATCCGGTGCGTCAACACCGGCACGTTCGTGCACTTCGCCCTCACCGAGGCCCAGGACGGCACCTTCGTCGAAGCCAGGTTCGGAATGGAGCCGTGGAAGCTCAAGTATCGGGTCTTCGACATGGCGATCGGCAAGCGCTACTTCCGCAGTTGGCTCGAGCAGTCGCTCGACGCGATGGAGCGAGCCTGCGGCGAGCGCACCGCCGCCTGAGCTTCAGCCGCGGATCGTGTGGCCGACCCGGCGGCCGACGAAGAACGGGCCCAGGCGCTCGATGTAGCGGGCCGTCTGCTCGGTGGCCCGCATCGCCTTGACGAGGCGGCTGAGCCAGTCGGGCCGGGGGCCGAGGAGGCCGATCACGAACTCGTTGTCGTCGGGATCGAGGCCGAAGCACTCAAGCCGAACGTCGTCCGCATAGCCGGCGGAGGCGAAGATCCCCCCGATCCTGCCGTGCTCCCCGAGGATGCGACCGCGCTCGGCATCGTCGAGCCGGTAGAAGTCGCCGGTTCGCCGCAGCGGATACCAGACCGCCCAGCCCGACCGCGGGTCGGCGAGCTTGCGGCGGGGCGCGGTGAGCAGCCAGTCCTCCAGGTCCGGCTCGCGACCCGAGCCGTAGGTCCGTCCGAGCATCGCCATTCGCGGCACACGTTCCAAGGCCTCGAAGGCCTCCCCGCCGGCCAGCTCGCGAGCGAGCGTCGCGAGGCGGTCCGGGTCCTCGTCGATCAGCAGGACGCCGGCCCCGCGTGGGTCCGCCACGTCCTCGTAGACGACGCCCTCGGCGCCACGCCGCTCGAGCGCCGCGACGAGCTCGCCGGCGTCGCGGACTCCGGTGAACGCCTGAAGCTGGAGGTAGAGGCGTCGGTCGAGCGCCTGCGGTGAGCCGGCGCGCCGGGCGCCGCGCTCCCGCATGTCCCGTGGGTCGATCGGCGAGTAGAGGTCCCGGTCCGGCTCGATCTGGAAGCGCCGGGCGACCTCCTCCAGGGCGGGCGTCATCTGCCACTGGTCGGCGCGCTCGATGCCCATGTACTGACGGCTCGCCCCCTTGAGCGGCACCGAGCCCGTGTTGTCGCCCAGCGCCCGGATCTCCTCGACCTCGGCCGGGTCGAGCATCGGCCCCTCCCGTACGCCGCCCAGCTCGGCGCGCTTCTCCTCCACCCGGCGGGCCTCCGGACCCTGCTCCTGGACGAGCGTCGGCACGACGCAGCCGACGGGCTCGTGGGCGAGGTTCCAATGGCAGGCGAGCTGCGCGATTGTCAGCCCGTGGCGCACGGCGATCGGGCGCAGGCGCTCCAGCTTGTCGTTCGCCGCCTCGACCCAGCCCGGGGGACGAAACGTGCGGTGGTCGCCGGGCGGGAAAAGGTGCCCGGGGCGCACGTCGTCCCAGAGCACTCCGCCGTGGTCGACGACCCGGGTGATCGCCCTGACATCGTGGGCGGCGAGCGCCGGCAGCGCCAGCGAGGCGGGCCAGGGCTCGAACGGATTGAGGATCACCATCGCCCAGTCGAGCAGCTCCCCGAACCGCTCCAGGCAGCCGATCAGGTCGAGCACGAAGCCGTTGTCGGGCCCCGGCGCGATCCCGATCAGGCGGGCGAGGCCGCCCTCGCGCAGACCGTCCATCCCCGCCCAGACCGCCTCGCTCTCGTATCCGCGGCGGTCGGGGTTATGGAGCAGAAGCAGGTCGAAGGAGTCGGCCCCGAGGCGCTCGAGGCTGCGCTCGGCCGCCATGCGCAGGAAGCTCGCGTAGCCATCCTCGCCGCGAAGACGCGGATCAGTGAAGCGCTGGAAGCCGCCCCGGCCTTCGCGGCGACCTTCGTAGAAGTCGTGGCCGACCGCGCCGACCAGGCAGTAGGCGTGCCGTGGCAGCCCCTCGAGCGCCCGACCCAGCATCCGATCGGCGTCGCCTGTCCCGTAGACGTCCGCCGTCAGCACCGTCCGCACGTCATCGTCCGGGCGCAGGAGGCCGAGCAACCGGTCCTCGGGAAGAGCCACCCCGAAGGGCATGAAGTTGCCTCCGCTCCAGGCGCCGATCGCGGTCCGGGTCGGGTCCAGCGGCTCGCCGGCGTCGGCGTCCGTCCCAATGGATGTTTTGCTTGGTGACCGCTCGAGCATCGGCGGGTCCGTCAGCGCTCGGCTCGCAGCCGGGGATCATGCATGGATGGGCGATCCTGGACTCCAGGGAGCCCGAAAGGGCGACCGGCGTGAGAGTCCGCGGGCGGCTGGGGGCATCATGGGCGATCCTGGACTCCAGGGAGCCCGAAAGGGCGACCGGCGTGAGAGTCCGCGGGCGGCTGGGGGCATCATGGGCGATCCTGGACTCGAACCAGGGACCTCCTCCTTATCAGAGAGGCGCTCTAACCGACTGAGCTAATCGCCCTCGGGCGGGTCATTGTAGAAAGCCCGCCGTCCGCGGTCGGGATCACGAGTTGTGCCGCGTTCCTCTCGCCTGGCGATCAGGAAGGCGCCAAGAACGGCCAGCCGGGTGGAGACGGATTGGGCCGCTACGCTGGCGCCGCCGTGCCGCGCCGTCCGGACATGCCCCCGCTGCACCGCGCCGCGCTCGCCGACGACCCGGTCGAGCAGTTCCGCGATTGGTACGAGCTCGCCGCGCGCGAGGTGCCGCTGGCCGACGCGATGACGCTCGCCACCGTCGACGCGGAGGGAGCCCCGGACGCCCGCATGGTCCTGCTGAAGGGATTCGGCCCGGGGGGATTCCGGTTCTTCACCAACCTGGGCTCCGCCAAGGCGCTCCAGCTCGGATCGGCCCCGCGGGCCGCGCTGGTCCTCTACTGGCGCGAGCTCGACCGTCAGGTTCGCGTCCGGGGACCGGCGCGACCGCTGTCCGAGTCCGAGTCGGACGAGTACTTCGTCAGCCGTCCCCGCGACTCCCAGGTCGGCGCCTGGGCGTCGCCGCAGAGCGAGCCGCTGGCCGATCGCGCCGCGCTGGACAGGCGGGCGCGGGAGGCGGAGCGCAGATTCTCCAACGCCGAGATCCCGCGGCCGCCGTTCTGGGGCGGTTTCGTCGTCCAGCCGCTCGAGATCGAGTTCTGGCAGGGGCAGGTCGCCCGCCTCCACGATCGCTTCCGCTACCTGCGGAGCGACGAGGGCTGGCGGCTGGAGCGGCTCGCCCCGTAGGGGCCACGGTGACGCTGGCGGCGGCCCCAACTAGTCGGCGTGCATCTCGCTCGCGACGTGCCGCGAGCGAGCGAAGGCGAGCAGATCCTCGAGATCGTCGAAATGGAGCTCGGCGCGGATGCCCCGGCGCACGGCGCGAACCCGAACTCCGGCACCCAGCGCCTCCTCGAGCGCCTCCTCGGCGTGCACCAGCGCCGCCTCCCGATCGGGATGGGGGACGACCTTGCGGCGCGGCGCGGCGCGGTTCTGCTTCGCCCGCCGCTCGGTCTCGCGCACCGACCAACCATGCGAGGCGGCCTCGCGGGCGAGCGATCGTCGCGCCTCGGCTCCCCGGGCCTGGAGGATCGCGCGCCCGTGCCCCTCGCTGAGCTCGCCCGCGGTGAGCAGCTGGAGCGCGTCGTCGGGCAGGTCGAGCAGCCGGATGAGGTTGGAGATCGCCGCCCGACTGCGGCCCAGCCGCCGCGCCAGCTCCTCTTTGGAGAGGCCGAGCTCCTCGACCAGGGCCGCGCAGGCACGCGCCTCGTCGACCGGGTTGAGGTCCTCGCGGGCCATGTTCTCGATCAACGCCGTCTGCAGCCGCTCCGCCTCGTCCTGGTTGCGGATCAGGGCCGGCACGGTCTCCAGGCGCGCTTCGCGCGCGGCACGCCAGCGGCGTTCGCCGGCGATCAGCTCGTAGCGCCCGTCGGCCAGCGGCCGGACGATCACCGGTTGCACGACACCCGCGTCCGCGACCGAGGCCGCGAGGCTCTCGATCGAGGCGGGATCGAACTCCGTCCGCGGCTGGTCCGGGTTCGGGCCGATCAGCTCGACCGGCACATGCCGAAACTGCGGCTCTCCGATCCCGGATTCGGGAAGGATCGCCGCCAGGCCGCGTCCCATGCCTCGCTTGGTCATTTCTCAACCTCTACTTGAGCTTTAGGGGAAGCTTGCGCGTCGTTTGAACGTTCGACGGACACCCGGCTCGCCCCTTCCCGCTCGGCCAGCTCGTCCGCGAGCTCGCGATAGGCGGCCGACCCGCGCGAGCCGGGAGCGTGCTCGACCACCGGCAAGCCGAAGCTCGGCGCCTCCGCGACGCGGACGTTGCGCGGGATCACGGTTCTGAACACGAGCTCTGGGAAGTGGTCTCGGAGCTCGCGCTCGACATCGTGCGCGAGCCTGGTTCGTTCGTCGTGCATGGTGATCACCACCCCGGTCAGAACGAGGGCGGGATTGAGCTCCCGGCGTACCAGCTGGAGCGTGTCCAGGAACTGCACCAGCCCCTCCAGCGCCAGGTACTCCGCCTGCACCGGGACGATCACTCGGTCGGCCGCGACCAGGGCGTTGACCGTCACCGGCCCCAGCGACGGCGGGCAATCGAGCAGGGTGAGGGCGAACCGCTCGCGGACCGGCCCGAGCATCTGGCGCAGATTGCGATCGGAGCCCTCGATGCGGGGCAGCTCGACCGCGGCGCCCGCCAGGTCGCGGTTGGCCGGCACGATCCAGAGGTTGTCGGGCCCCGCCGGCCGAGCCGCCTCGGCCACCGATCGGTCCCCGATCAGGCAGTCGTAGGAGGAGGGGCGGACGTCACGGTCCAGGCCCAGGGCCACCGTCGCGTTGCATTGCGGATCGAGGTCGCAGATCAGCACCTGGCTGCCGGAGGCCGCCGCGCAGGCGGCGATGTTGACCGCCGTGGTCGTCTTCCCGACTCCGCCCTTCTGGTTGGCGATCGCGTAGACCGAGCCCATTCGGCGCTCGACCTTACCTGCCGACGACGACGGGCTCGCTGGCTCATCGCCCACGGCCGAGGGGACGCTTCTTGGCGATCCCGGGGCGGCGCGGGAGGCCTTCGGGCGTGGGACCGGTCTTGCGGATCACGTGCAGGTACCGGTTCCGGGACCCGGCGTACGGGCCTACGCGCACCACTTCGACCGCATCCATCGCCAAGCGGGGCGACGCCCGCTCCAGCTCGAACTCCTCGTCGAGACGGCGCCGGCCCTTCCAGGCGATCAGCACGCCGCCCTCGACCAGCAGCGGCGAGGCGAGCTCGGCGACCGTCGACAGACGCCCGACGGCGCGCACGGTGACGGCATCGTGAGCCTCGCGCCCGCCGCCCGGCGGCGTGCTCTGCGCCCAGAGCTCGGCCCGGGCGCAGACGACGCTCGCGTTGTCGATCCCGGCCGTCTCGATCGCCCGGCGCATGAACTCGCACTTGCGGCCGATCGACTCGATGAGGCGAACGTCGGCCGCGGGCAGGGCCACAGCGAGCGCCAGACCGGGAAAGCCGGCGCCGGCGCCCAGGTCGGCGATCCGCCGAGCCGTCCGGAGCGCCTCTATCTCCAGCCCGGCAAGCGAATCGGCCACGTGGACCCGCCACGCTCGCGCGGGGTCGGTGACCGCACTCGGCGCGCCCCGGTCCTTGGCGAGCAGGGCGAGCACCGAGCGCATCGCCGCTCGCCCCCGCTCGGGCAGCTCGATCCGGCCCGAAGCGCCCGCGCTCAATCGCGGAGCAGCGGAGCGACGATCACGCAGCGCTCGGGCTCTTCGCCCTCGCTGAAGGTCTCGACCCCGGCGCGGTCCTTGAGGTGCTGGTGGACGACGCGACGCTCGGTCGGGCTCATCGGCTCGAGCTCGATCTCCTTGCCCGTCTTCAGCGATCGCTCCGCGGCCCGATCGGCCTGGCGCTCGATCGCCTCACGACGCCGCTCTCGGTAGCCGGCGGCGTCGACCACCACTCGCTTGCGGTCCTGGCGACCTCTGAACGCGGCCCGATAGCAGAGCAGCTGGACCGCGTCGATCGTCTGGCCGCGGCGGCCGATCAGCAACCCGACGTCGTCGCCCTCGATCCTCCCGACGATCTCCTCGTCGCCCTCGTCGACCTCGATCCTCGCCTCGACGCCGAGCTCTTCGACGACCCGCTCGAGAATCGCCTGCACCCGGCCGGCGGGCTCGTCGGGCAGGTCTACGGCGCCGTTGGTTGACACCGCGCGAGTCTATTGAGCGCGGTCGAGCTCAGACGGCGCGGGCCCGTCAACGAAGGCCTCAGCGGCGGCGTTTCTTTCGCTTCCGGGGCGGGGGCGGGGGCGGCTTGGCCGTCCGCTCCTCCTCCTCGGTGTGCTTCGGCGGCGCCGGGATCACCTGCTTCACCACCCACTGCTGACCCATCGTCCACAGGTTGGTGGTAATCCAATAGACGATCAGCCCGGCCGGGAAGTTGATCACGAACGGCGTGAAGACGACCGGCAGCGCATACATCATCAACCGCTGGTTGCCCTCCGCCGAGGAGGCCATGATCGAGGTCGAGCCGACCATGGTCACGAAGTAGAGGAGGATCAGGATCAGCAGCGCGGCTCCGGTGGCCTTCTCGTCCAAAGTGACGCCGAGGAAGCCGGGGTTGCTCCCGGGGGCGTTGATCTCGTTGTTGAACTCGTCGCTTCGCAGCAGCGAGAACAAGGCGAAGAACACCGGCAGCTGCAGGAGCAGCGGCACGCAGGAGGCAAGCGGGTTGATCTTGTTCTCCCGGTAGAAGTCCATCAGCTCTCGCTGGAGGCGCTGGCGGTCGTCCTTGTACCTCTCCTGGATCCGCTTGATCTCCGGCTGGTGGGCCTGCATAGACCGCATCGAGCGGATCTGCTTCAGCGACAGCGGCAGGATCGCCAGCCGCGTGACAATGGTCAGGAAGATGATCGCCAGGCCCCAGCTGGCGTACACGTTGTCGTAGAAGAAAGTGAGAATCGAGTTGGCGACGTCGATCAGCGGCTGGATGATGTTGGCCGGCAGGGGGATCACGCCGCGGCCCCTCCCTTGGGCCGAAACAGGGTCCGCGCCCCGACCGGGTCATAGCCGCCATGGCTGAACGGGTTGCATCGCGCCAGCCGCCAGCCCGCGAGGACGGTGCCGCGGACGATGCCGAGCTCGCGGATCGCCTCGAGCGCATAGGCGGAGCACGTGGGCTCGTACTTGCAGCGCCGGGGTAGCGCCGGCGAGATCAGCCGCTGGTAGAGCTGAATCGGGGCGAGGAAGATCGCGAGCAGCGAGCGTTTCACGTGTTACGCCCCAAGTTAGACCGTTCCGGGGCCCGGCCCGGCGTCCGCGACGAGTCCCTCGAGCGCCGCGACGACGCCGGGCGTGCCGTCGCGTTCGAGCAGGCCCGCGACATCCGGGCGGGCCACGAGGACAAAGTCATGGGCCGCCGGAAGCGACTCCTGCAACGACCAGAACGCCTCTCTGAGCGCCCGCTTCACCGCGTTCCTCTGCACCGCGCCGCCCACCTTGCGGCTGACCGAGATCCCAAGCCGAACGCCTCGGTCGTCGTCCCGATCGCGACGCGGGAACGCGTAGAGGACGAGAAAGCGGTTCGAGTGGGAGCGCCCCTCGCGGTAGACCCGCTCGAAGTCGCCGCTGCGGGAAAGCCGCCCGCGCTTTCGACCCTCGCGCGGTGAGCCCGCGCTCACGGCGTCAGCCGCTTGCGACCCTTGCGGCGCCGCCGCTTGATGATGTCCCGACCGCTGCGCGTCCGCATGCGAGCCCGAAACCCGTGGGTTCGGGCCCGCTTGCGCTTCTTGGGTTGATAGGTCCGCTTCACGACCGGCGGGCAGTATAGGCCGCCCCGGGTCGGTAACCGAGCCCCCGCGGCTGCTGGATTCTTTCTGCCGCGAAATGCGGGGTCGGCACCAGCCACCGAGGTGGAGCAGGCATCGCCCGGTTCTATGATCGCCCGCCGTGCGAGAAGACGCGCCCCACGACGATCTCACCTCGATCTGGGGGCGCGTCACGGAGCAGCTCGAGGCCGGCCTTCCCCCCTCCACCTTCCAGCTCTGGATCGCCCCGCTGCGGCCGGTCTCGATCCAGGGGGCCACCCTCTGCGTCGCGGCGCCGGACGCGACGCGCGCCTGGGTACAGCGCCGCTACGCAGGGTCCCTGGAGAGGGCGCTTCGCAGCCAGACCACCTCGCTCGAGCACGTCGCCGTCGTGCGGCCCCCGTCGGAGCCCGGGTCCGTGCCTACCGAGTGGACGACGACGGTCGAAGCGCTCCTCGTCGACTCACGGCACACCTTCGAGCGGTTCGTGATCGGCGACGCCAACCGGCTCGCCCACGCCGCCGCGCTGGCGGTCGCCGAGCTCCCCGGTGAGGCCTATAACCCCTTGTTCCTACACGGCCCACCCGGGCTCGGGAAGACCCACCTGCTGGGCGCGATCATCCATTACCTGCGTCGGCATCGGCCCGACCTCAGCCTCCACTACACGACCGCCGAGCGCTTCACCACCGAGTTCGTGGCCGCGCTCCGTAAGGATGGGCCCGATCGGTTCAAGCGCCGCTATCGCCAGCTCGACGCCTTGTTGATCGACGACGTCCAGACGCTCGAAGGCAAGGATCACACCCAGGAGGAGTTCGTCCACACCTTCAACGCCCTGCACGGGGCCGGTAAGCAGATCGTCCTCTCCAGCGACCGCCCACCCGAGGCACTGGCGCGGCTCGCCGAGCGACTGCGCGACCGCTTCCAATGGGGGCTCTGCGCGCAACTCGGACCGCCTGACCTTCGCACCCGCACCAGCCTGCTCTGGCGAATCGTCACCGACGGCCGGGTCGACGTTCCCGAGCCGGTCGTGATCCACGAGATCGCGACCCTGACGGCCGGCAACGTACGTCGGCTCGAGGGCGCCGTCACCCGGGTTCTCGCTCTCTCGTCCGTGCTCGGCAAGCCCGTGACCACCGAGCTCGTCCAGCGAGCGCTCCGCAACACCACCGGCGAGGTCAGCTCCATCGCCACCGCCGATCCACCAACCGTCGAGGCAATTCAGCACGCGACCTGCTCGGTGCTCGGCGTCTTGCATCGTGACCTTCTCTCTACCCGGCGAACCGCCCGCGTGACGCGGGCGCGCCAGCTCGCCATGTACCTGACCCGGGAGCTCACCTCGCTCTCCCTCGCCCAGATCGCCCACGAGTTCAACCGCGATCACAGCACCGTGCTCCACTCCCTTCGCGCCGTGACAGCACGCCTCGACCCAGGCTCCGAGACCCTGGCGCTACTCGACCAAACCCGAGCCATGATCCAAACACCGGACCACCCAGCTGACCCGGTTGGCTCAGCTCTCCACCGGGTCAGCAATTCTCCACCGCAACCGTCCACCACCCCCCACGCCAGCCAACTCGCATGAACTCCTCCTTTCCACAACCGTCCACCGCCCCTAATACATCTGAACCAAATAGGAAGATGTCCAACCCACAATGAAGCTCACCATTCCTCGTGATTCCCTGCTCACTGGCGTTCAGCTCGTCAGTCGTGCCGTCTCCAGTCGCGCCACGTTGCCGGCGCTGGGTGGAATCGCCTTCATCGCTGGAAACGACTCGTTGACGCTTCGAGCGACTGACATGGAGGTCGGTTTGACCGTTGCTCTCACCAACGTCGCGGTTGATTCCGACGGCACGATCTTGTTGCCGGGTCGGTTGGTGGCGGATATCACCCGAAGCCTGCCGGACGGCGAGGTGAGCGTTGCGGTACGGCCCGAGCAAGGCGACGTCGAGCTGACCGCCGGGGGCGCGTGCTTCCATCTGCGAACCCTGCCGGTTGAGGATTTCCCACGGTTTCCCGAGCTCGGCGAGTCACCGGTGACATTGCCCGCGGCGCCGCTCGCGGAGACGATCGACCGGGTGGCTCGGGCGGCGTCACGGGACGAGGTGCGGCCGATTCTCACCGGGGTGCTGTTTCAGGCGGAGGGAGCGAAGCTGACCATGGTCGCCACCGACTCGTATCGCCTCAGCGTCAAGCACACCGAGCTCGAGTCCACGCTCGCCGAGACGATCGAGGCGAACGTTCCCGCCCGAGCCCTCCGCGAGCTGGCGCGGATCATCGCCCAACAGGGTCCCGACGAGGTGTCCTTGTCGCTGCCGCGGAACCAGGCGGTCTTCCGAGCCGGCCCCGTGGTGCTGTTCTCCCGCTTGATCGAGGGTCAGTTCCCGAGCTGGCGCCAGTTGATCCCCGAGTCGTTCGAGCACGAGGTACGGCTCCCTCGTGACGAGTTGTTGGAGGTCGCCCGCCGGATCGGCCAGCTCGCGCAGCGAAACGCGCCCCTGCGGTTCGGGTTCGCGGAGGGACAGCTGACGATCGCGGCCGAGACACCGGAGGTGGGCGACGCGGCCGAGGCGGTCCCCGCCCCGTACTCGGGCGAGCCGCTCGAGATCGCCTTCAATCCGCAGTTCCTGGTCGAGGGCCTGGAGAGCATCGAAACGGACGAGCTGGTGATCAAGCTCAGCTCTCCTCTCCGCCCCGGCCTACTGGAGCCGGTCGGCCGCGAGGACTTCAGCTACCTCGTGATGCCGATCCGGCTCAATGTGTAGCCGTGTCGGGCTCCGACGCCGGCGGGGGCGCGCCGACGAGCACCGTTGACATGTGCATCGCTCGGGTGCGGGTGCTGGGCTTTCGCAATCTCGTTGCCCAGGAGCTCGAGCTGCGCGATGGGCTGACCCTGCTCTGGGGGCCGAACGGAGCGGGCAAGACCAACGTGCTGGAGGCGGTCTGTCTGGCGCTGTCCGGCCACTCGTGCCGGACGCGCAACGAGCGCGAGACGATCGCGTTCGACCAGACCATGGCTCGAGTCGAGGTTGAGGTTCGACGCGGCGCAGAGCCCCACCAGCTGCTGTGGTCGCTGAATCGCGCCGGCGAGCGCCGGCATCTCGTCGACGGCAAGGACGCGGGAACCGAGCAGCTCGGCCTGCGGCCGGCGCTGGCGATCTTCCTGCCCGACCGGCTGGCGCTGGTCAAGGGCCCACCGGCGGGCAGGCGGGCTCATCTGGATCGCTTCGTCGCGGCGCTGTGGCCCGGGCGCGCCGAGGCGCGCCGCCGGTACGGGCGGGCCCTGGCGCAACGCAACGCGCTCCTCGGTCGGGTGCGCGCGGGAGCCGCGTCGGGCGACTCGCTCGACGCCTGGGAGGAGGAGCTCGCGTCGGCGGGCGTCGAGCTGGCCCTCTGTCGGCGGGAGGCCGTCGCCGCCCTGGCGCCGGAGTTCGGCTCCGCCGCGGCGGAGCTGGGTGTCGCCGAGGACGCCGAGCTGCGCCACGAGCCTCGCTCCGACGCGAGCCGGCCGGAGCAGCTCGCCGCCGAGCTTCGCGCCTGCCGCGAGCGCGACCTCGCTCGTGGCCACACGACCCACGGGCCGCATCTCGACGAGTTGGCCATCTCGCTGGGCGGCCGGTCGGTGCGGCGGTTCGGCTCCCAGGGCGAGCAGCGAACGGCGCTGCTGGCGCTGCTGTTCGCCGAACGCCGCGCCCTGCTCGAGGCGCGCCAGACGCCGCCGCTGCTGTTGCTCGACGACGTGATGAGCGAGCTCGACCCCGATCGCCGCGCCCTGCTCGCGGGGCGGCTGGCCGAAGGTGGGGGCCAGGCCCTGCTGACTGCCACCGAGCCCGAGCAGCTCGATTGCCCGAGCGCCGCGATCGCGGTGCGGCGAGGCAGCGTCTGCTGGTCGCCGCCCGCGGCCCTCCCCAGCCCTGGCGGGCCGGCCCGCGCCTCGGTGGCGGCGTGAGTGGGCGACGCGCCCCGCGGCGACTGGGGGATGCGTTGGGCCGGGCCCAGGCCCAGGCCGAGCCGCGGACGCTGCTCGGGGCCGTGCAGAGCGCCTGGGCAGGGGCCGCTGGCCCGGCCGTCGCGGCCGAGGCCGAGCCGGTGGCCGAGCGCGACGGCGTGGTGACGATCGCCTGTCGCTCTGCGACCTGGGCGCAGGAGCTCGACCTGCTCCAGGGGGAGCTCCTCGAGGGGCTCAACGAGGCGCTTTCGCACCCCGCCCGGCAGCCGGCCGAGGGCGCCGTACGGCGACTCCGCTTCACGGCCGATGGCTATCGACGCTTTTGAACGTGATTTGCAGGTCTTTCGTCCCACTCTGCGAGGTTTTCCGGAGCCCCTTCCTGGTATCCTTTGTGTGAGCTTGAACGGATGCCCCGTACCGCCCGCGTCCCCACTTGGCGGCGCCTCGGTCGGTCGGGGTTTCTCATGACGCCAGCGAACGGAAAGGACTGAGTGGCGAGCAAACCCCGAACCGCCGGCAGCCCCAAGGCCGCCCAGAAGCAATCCTCGGCCGAGGCACCCAAGCCGGGCACCAAGGGCCGGGCCGCGAGCGACGGCTACAGCGCCAAGGACATCACTGTCCTCGAGGGACTCGAGGCGGTCCGCCGCCGCCCCGGCATGTACATCGGCTCGACCGGGCCCCGGGGGCTCCACCACCTGGTCTACGAGGTGGTGGACAACTCGGTGGATGAGGCGATCGCGGGGTTCTGCGACCGCGTCACGGTCACCCTCCATCCCGACAACGGCGTCACCGTCGCCGACGACGGCCGCGGCATCCCCGTCGAGGAGCACGAGAAGGAGAAGCGCCCGGCCGCCGAGGTCGTGATGACCACCCTCCACGCCGGTGGCAAGTTCGGCGACGGTGGGGGTTACAAGGTGTCGGGCGGGCTGCACGGCGTGGGCGTCTCGGTGGTCAACGCGCTCTCGGAGCGCCTCCACCTCGAGGTGCGCCGCGACGCCTACAAGTGGACGCAGGACTACGAGCGCGGCAACTCCAAGGGCCCCCTGAAGCGCGGCGAGAAGGTCAAGGGGACGGGGACGATCATCACCTGGCTTCCCGACGGCGAGGTGTTCGAGGACGTCGTCCTCGACTACCAGACGCTCTCCGAGCGACTGCGAGAGACCGCCTTCCTCACCCGCAACCTGCGCATCGACCTGATCGATGAGCGCGGCGCCGGCCAGCGCGAGACCTTCCAGTACGCGGGCGGGATCGTCGACTTCGTCCGCCACCTGAACGAGAACAAGGACCCCCTGCACCGGAAGACCGTCTTCTTCGAGAACGAGACCGAGGAAGGTCAAGTCGAGGTGGCGATGCAATGGAACTCCTCCTACCAGGAGTCCGTGTTCAGCTTCGCCAACAACATCAACACGCATGAGGGCGGCTCCCACCTGTCCGGCTTTCGCGCCGCGCTGACCCGAACCTTGAACGCCTATGCCCGTGAGAAGGGGCTGCTGAAGGAGAAGGACGAGAACCTGAGCGGCGAGGACGTCCGCGAGGGGCTCACCGCGGTGATCTCGGTGAAGCTTCGCGATCCCCAGTTCGAGGGACAGACCAAGACGAAGCTCGGGAACCCGCCGGTCGAGGGCCTGGTCAAGGAGACCGTGAACCGAAAGCTCGGTGAGTTCCTCGAGGAGAACCCCGGGGAGGGGCGCCGGATCCTCCAGAAGGCCGTAGACGCAGCGCGCGCTCGCGAGGCCGCGCGCAAGGCGCGCGACCTGACCCGCCGCAAGTCGGCCCTCGAGAACTCGACGCTGCCGGGAAAGCTCGCCGACTGCTCGGTTAGCGATCCCGCGCTGGCAGAGCTCTTCATCGTGGAGGGCGATTCGGCCGGCGGCTCGGCGAAGCAGGCCCGCGACCGCAACACCCAGGCGGTCCTGCCGCTTCGCGGCAAGATCATCAACGTCGAGAAGAGCCGCATCGACAAGGTGCTGCAGAACGTCGAGATCCAGGCGCTGATCACCGCGATCGGGACGGGCGTGGGCGACGAGGAGTTCAACCTCGAGGACGCCCGGTACCACAAGCTGATCCTGGCGACGGACGCCGACGTCGACGGCGCCCACATCCGGACGCTCGCGCTGACCTTCCTCTACCGCCACATGCCGCAGCTGATCGACGCCGGGTACGTCTACATCGCGACGCCGCCGCTCTACCGGGTCAAGAACGGCAAGCAGGAGACCTACATCGAGAAGGAGTCGGAGCTGGAGGAGATGCTGCTTCGCGACAAGATCGAGCAGTACGAGCTCACGGACGCCGAGGGCAAGTCACGGAGGCTGACCGCCGCTCGCTGGCAGCGCTTCAACCGCCGCTTCCGCGAGTACGAGGGCTGGACGGACTCGGTACAGGCGGAGTTCGGGCACGAGACGGTCGCCTTCCTGGCCGAGTCGCAGATCCTGGACGCCGGCGCGGCGAGCATCGCGGGCGTGAAGAAGCTGGTTGAGGCCGCCGATCCCCAGGAGGAGCCATACGAGACCGAGCTCATCTCGTCGACGGCGGACGAGCTCGTGGTCAAAGCCGTTCACCGGGCGAGTGGGCTCGCGCGCACCCACGACCTCTCGACCGAGCTTTTCAAGTCGAACGACTACCGGCACCTCGTGGAGGTGCACGGCGAGCTCCTGAAGCAGGTCGGCCGCCCGCCATTCCGGATCACGCTCGGCGACAAGCGGCGGGAGGCGGACTCATTCGACGGGTTGCGCCGCGCCATCCTCGAGCTCGCGCGCCTGGGCGTCACGCTCCAACGCTTCAAGGGCCTGGGCGAGATGAACGCCGACCAGCTGCGTGAGACGACGATGGATCCCTCGAGTCGCACGCTGCAACGGGTCACGATCGAGGACGCGTCGAGCGCCGAGCGGGTCTTCGCCGATTTGATGGGCGACAAGGTCGAGCCGCGCAAGCACTTCATCGAGAAGCACGCCAAGGAGGTCAGGTTCCTTGACGTGTGAGCCTCACGACTCGAGCTGGGGCGCGGGCTGATGGAAGCCGGCGGACTCGAAGCCCTGACCGGCCGCATCGAGGAGCGCGAACTCACGCAGGAGATGCGTTCCTCCTACCTCGATTACGCGATGAGCGTGATCGTGGGCCGGGCGCTGCCCGATGTGCGCGACGGCCTGAAGCCGGTCCACCGCCGGGTGCTCTATTCGATGCACGACCTCGGGCTGCAGCCGAACCGGCCCTACCGGAAGTCGGCGTTCATCGTCGGCGAGGTGATGGGTAAGTACCACCCGCACGGCGACAGCGCCATCTACGACACGCTCGCGCGGATGGCGCAGGACTTCTCGCTCCGCTACCCGCTCGTCGACGGCCAGGGAAACTTCGGCTCGATCGACGACGATCCGCCGGCGGCCATGAGGTACACGGAGGCCCGTTTGGCCAGGCTCGCCACCGAGCTGCTTCGCGATATCGAGGCCGACACCGTCGAGTTCGGACCCAACTACGACGAGTCACAGCAGGAGCCCCTCGTCCTGCCGTCGCGGTTCCCCAACCTGCTCGTCAACGGCGCCGCGGGGATCGCCGTCGGCATGGCGACGAACATCCCGCCCCACAACCTGCGAGAGGTCGCCGCGGCGGTGCGCGCCTACGTGGAGAACCCCGACATCGACCTCCATGGGCTGATGGAGCACGTCAAGGGACCCGACTTCCCCGGCGGCGGCGTCATGAGCATGGAGGGGATCCGCGACGCCTACGCCTCGGGCCGCGGCAGCGTCAGGATCCGCGGCCGGGTCCACAGCGAGCCGCTTCGCGGCGGCAAGGACGCCCTGATCGTCTCCGAGCTCCCCTTCATGGTCAAGAAGGGTGGCGACGGCGGACTGATCACGAAGATCGCCGACCTGGTCCGTGACAAGAAGCTCGAGGGGATCTCGGACCTGCGCGACGAATCCGACCGGTCGGGCATGCGCCTCGTCATCGAGCTGAAGCGGGGGGCCGACCCCAACATCGTCACCAACAACCTCTACAAGCGCACCCAGCTTCAACAGGCCTTCGGACTCAACATGGTCGCGTTGGTGGACGGTGTGCCCCGCACGCTCTCGCTGAAGGAGCTGATCCACCACTACGTCGCCCATCAGCGCGAGGTCGTGACCCGCCGGACCCAGTACGAGCTACGCCGTGCCGAGGCTCGCGCACACATCCTCGAGGGGTTGCTGATCGCGCTCGACAACCTCGACGCGGTGATCGAGCTGATCCGGGCGTCGGCCGACACCGACAGCGCTCGCTCGGGACTGATGGAGAAGTTAGAGCTCACCGAGGAGCAGGCTCAGGCGATCCTCGACATGCGACTCGCCCGTCTGACGGCGCTCGAGTCCGACAAGGTCCGCTCCGAGCACGCGGAGCTGGTCGAGCGAATTGGCGAGCTGCGCGGGATCCTCGGCGAACCCGCGCGGATCGACGGCCTGGTCGTCGACGAGCTCGGTGAGCTGGAAGCGAGCTACGGCGACGAGCGCCGGACCGAGATCACCCACTTCGAGGGCGACGTGGACATCGAGGACATGATCGCCGAGCAACAGATGGTGATCTCGATCACCCACTCTGGCTACGTGAAGCGCCTGCCGCTCGCCACCTACCGCCAGCAGCGCCGGGGCGGGATCGGGGTCATGGGCATGGACCTCAAGGAGGGCGACTACATCGAGCATCTCCACATCTGCTCGACCCACGACTACCTGCTCTTCTTCACCAACCGGGGCAAGGTCTACCGGCTCAAGGTCTACGAGCTGCCGGAGGGCTCGCGGACGTCGAAGGGCAAGGCGCTGGTCAACGTGCTGCCGCTGCGGGACGGCGAGCGGGTGATGGCCGTGAAGCCCACGCGCGACTTCACCGAGGGCAAGTACCTGGTGTTCGCGACGGCCAAGGGGATGGTGAAGAAGACCGAGTTCATGGCCTACAACACCAAGATCAAGGCCGACGGGATCATCGCGATCAAGGTCCGCGAGGGCGACGAGCTGGTGGGGGTGAGGCTGACGTCGGGCGACAAGGACCTGCTGCTGGTCTCCAAGTCGGGACACGCCTCGCGCTTCAGCGAGAAGCTGGCGCGCCCGATGGGGCGGGACACGTCAGGCGTCAAAGGCATGAACGTGTCCGCCAAGATCCCCGGCGGCGGAGCGAACCGCGTGTTGGCGATGGACATCGCCCGGGACGAGTCGGAGCTGTTCGTCGTCACCGAGAACGGCTACGGCAAACGCACGTCGGTGGCGGAGTACCCGCGCAAGGGCCGCGGCACCAAGGGCGTGCTGACCATCAAGCTCGTCGCGAAGAAGGGCGGCCTGGCCGGAGCCCTGATCGTCCGCGAACACCAGGACCTGCTGTTCATCTCGCAGAACGGGATGGTCCAGCGCACGCAGGCCGGTGGCATCTCGCAGATGGGCCGCGCGACCCAGGGCGTCCGGGTGATGAACATGAAGGAGGACGACCGGGTGAGCGCCGTCGCCCTGGTGGTCGAATCGGGAGCCTCGGTCGCCGAGGACGCGCTCGCCGCCGAGGAGGCCGGCGACGGGGTCGTCAAGGCCGGCGGCGACGATCGCTCCTCGAACGGAGCCAACGAGTAGCGCTCCGTCATCCGCCCGGCCGCCCGTCGAGCGGGTCCGGATAGGCTGCCCTCCTGTGGAGGAGCTTCGCGGACGCAACGCCCTGATCACCGGCGCGGGCGGCGGCCTCGGCGAGTACATCGCTCGAGCGCTGGCGGCCGAGGGAGCGAATCTGGCCTTGACCGACCTCCCCGGGGCGCCGGTGGACGAGCTGGCGGCGGAGCTTCGCGATCGCGGCCTCCGGGTCGAGCACGCCGCCGCCGACCTCTCACAGGCCGCCGACCGCGCTCGCCTGGTCGAGTGGGCCTCCGAGGCGCTTGGGCCAATCGACGTGCTGGTCAACAACGCTGGGATCGAGTTCGGCGGGCCCTTCGTCGGGACGACCGAGGGCGAGCTCGAGGCGATCGTGACCGTCAACCTGCTCGCGGTGATGGACCTGACCCGGCTGGTTCTTCCGGGGATGCAGGAGCGCCGGCGCGGCCACGTCGTCAACGTCGCGTCGCTTGCCGGCAAGGCGCCGGCCCCCTACCTGGCCTCCTACTCTGCCACCAAGCACGGGGTGGTCGGGTTCACCCACTCGCTGCGAGCCGAGCACGGATCGGAGCCGGTCGGGTTCTCGGTGATCTGCCCGGTGTTCATCAGTCGGGTGGGCATGTACGGCCGGGTTGAGGATCAGGTGGGACCGAATCCGATCGGGACACTGCCACCCGAGCGGGTGGGCGAGGCGGCGGTTCGCGCGATCCGTGACGACCCCGCGGAGCTGATCGTGAGTGGGCCGGCGGTGCGGCCGCTGGTTTGGCTCTACGCGCTGTTCCCGGGTACGGCGGCAAAGCTGGCCCGCAACCGACGGTCGCTCGACTTCGCGGAGCGCGTCGCCAAAGCCGGGGGGCGGCTCTAGCCAGCCCCGATCTCACGGCGCCGAGTGTTCTGCTTCAATCGGTGGACCGGAGAAAGGAGGTGGTCCTAACTTGAGTCACATGCTTTTCGGGACCCGGAGGTGCAGGGCCGCTAGGTAGGCCGTGCGGGCCGGCCCGGCGGAATCCAACCCGGGCACCGGCGAGATAGGGAGGTGGGGAGCACGTCCCGCCCCGCCGCCAATCCCCGTCCCGCTACCAGCCGCACCCTTTGAGCCGGGGCCGCCTCGATTCGTCGGGGCGGCCCTGCGCTCTTGCGGAGCTCTAGGCGGCGACCAGGTATCGCTCCCAGACGACCGGGATTCGCGGGCTGGCCAGGCGGATGAACACGTTTGGGCCCGGCGGCCGCGGACGGCTTCGCGGGTGCATTCGCGCCTCCCGGGGGGTGAGGTTCGCCTTCTTGCGGTTGCAGGGGGCGCACGACGCGACGATGTTCTCCCACACGGACTCGCCCCCTCGGCTGCGCGGGATCACGTGGTCGACGGTCAGGCCTCCGGACTGGCTGCCGCAGTACTGGCAGGTCCAGGCGTCCCGCGCCAGGACCGCCTTGCGGGTGATCTTTCGGCGATGCGCGTCGCGTGGGACGCGCACGTAGCGGATCAGACGGATCACGCAGGGGCGCCGAAAGACGAGCCGCTCGGAGTGCAGGGCTCCCTCGCCGCGCTCGATGACCTCGGCACGCTCCTTCAGCACCAGGACCGTGGCACGGCGGACGTTGCAGACGTTGATCGGCTCATAGCTGGCATTCAAGACCAGCACCCGGCTGGCGATCGTGCCGGCAGGCCACCGGCCGTGGGCTTGGCCCGCGCCGTTGCCGTTGGTGGCCTGACTCCCTGCGATCGCAACCCTCTGAAACTCCGGGGCCCTGGCGCCCCGGAGCCCTACATGAGGGTCGGCCTCCGTGTCCATCGCGCCACGATTGTAGAGGGCGGCCGTGCGCGTCCCGGCGTCTAGATGTCGGGGATTCCGCTCGCCGCGATCGGGTAGGTGCCGAGGATCCGTACCGACTCGGCCTTGGCCCGCAGCTCCTCGATCGCCCCAGCGACGGCGTCTTGGTCCGCGGCTCCCTCGAGATCGAGGAAGAACATGTACCTCCCCAGACCCCGGCGCCGCGGGCGCGATTCGATCCGGGTCAGATTCACCTCGCGGCTCGAGAACGCGTTAAGGGCCTCCACCAAGGCCCCCGGGTGGTCCGCGCCGAGCTCCGAGAAGACGAGGGTGGTCCGCCACGGGCCTTGGCCGGAGACCCTGATCCCGGCGGGGGCGATCCAGACGAAGCGGGTCACGTTGTCGGGGCTGTCCTCGACCCCCTCGCGAAGCACCACGCAGTCGTAGATCCTCGCTGCTGAGGCCGCTCCAAGCGCCGCCCAGGGCTCGGTGCTGGCGGAGACCTCGCGCACCGCCTCGGCCGTGCTGGGCGCAGCCCGCACCTGGGCGCCCGGAAGCTCCTCGCGGATGAACCGAGCGCACTGGGCGCTTGCCTGTGGATGGGAGAGCACCACCTCGATCTGCTCAAGTGGGAGGTCGACCCGGGCGATCAGGCTGTTGCGGATCGGGTGGTCGTGCTCGCCGGCGATCGTCACCGGAAAGCCCTCGAAGGCGAGTGTGTCGAGGGTCGAGCGCACCGAGCCCTCGATCGAGTTCTCGAACGGGACCAGCGCCCGGTCGACCTCTCCCTCGCCGACGGCGCGAATCGCCTCGTACACCGTCGGCGCCGGGCGTGGATCGATCGGCCGGCCGGCCGCCGCCGCCTCCAGGGCGTCCTCGGAGAAGGTGCCGGCTGGGCCGAGAAATGCGACGCGAGTGGACACGGGTAGGGATTATCGTCGCGGCGCAGCGACTCGGCATTCGCCGTGGGACGCTCGGGGTCGAGGGATTGGCTGGGTAGGGGATCGTGGAACGTGGCGTCTGCACCCATGCCAGGACGCCCCGCGGGCCGCTCACCGAAGCCTTTGGTACGCCATGGGTACCAAAGGCTTCATCCTCTCGGCGCCGCCTGAGTGACGCCTCCCTACCCAGCCCAGTCCCGCCGCTACTTGAAGGTGACCGAGTAGGTGAGGCGGTTGTTGTTGGTGAGCTGCTCGCCCGGCACCGGCTCGACCGTGACCTCGAGAGTCAGCTGGGTGTTCCGCTCGGGCGACGGGCGGATCGGAATCGACGCGCTCTGGATCGACCCGGCCGCGAGCTGGGAGATCGTCCCGCTGCCGGTGATCGTCTGGGTCCCGCCCGTGAGCTGGAAGCTGACCCCGACGTCGCTCTCGTCAGCGCTGCCCTGGTTCTGGACCTGGACGTCGAGCCCCGGCGCGCCGCCGCCGCTGATCGTGGCCGGGGTGTTGGGGTCGAGGGTGACGTTGCCCGGCTTCACGGTCGTCTGGAGAAGAGCCAGGCCGTGGCTGCCGCTGGTCGCCTTGCCGGCCGACACGGCGGCGAGCGCCGTCGAGACCTCGAGCGGGTCGAGCCAGCGCTGCGGGTCGGTCATGAAGACGCTGTCGGGGGCCTTCTCGTCGATCCCCTGCTCCTTCAGCACCGAGTCGGTCTTCCCCTGCGCCAAGCCGTAGAGGACGTCGCTGGCGAGGAAGTACTGCATGTAGTCGGCGATCGAGTTGACGGCGGCGGTCCGCTCCGGACCCGGGTTGCCGAGCGCGGTCTTCATCTGGTCGGAGATCCCGGTCAGGGCATCGCGGCGCAGGTCGTAGGCGAGGTTGAGCTGATTCTGGGCGCTGTCCAGATCGCCCGGGGTGTCGAGCGCGTGCACGCGGGTGTCGAGCCCCTCCGCGGTGCCCCGGTCGGCGGCGATCTGGGCCTCGAAGCTCAGCGGCGACAGGTTTCCAGGGTCGTTGAGGCGGCCGAAGAAGTCGCGGGACAGCTGGTTCGTCTGGGTCGTGATCGCGGTCAGGTCGGAGACGTAGTTCTCGTAGCTGCGCTGCTTACGGGCGTTCAGGCAGCCTCGGATGCCGAGCACGATCAGGATCAGCAGCACCACGAGCGCGCCGACGCCGATCGCGCGGCGGACCATGATCTGCCGCTGCCGATCGGGCACGCGGCGAGACGGCGGCCCACCGCCGCGCGACTCTGCTAGCGGTTCTTCCTCGTCGAGGAATGCCAAAGCTCAGCCCCGTTGAGTGCGTTCAAGACCGAGAGTATGATCCCTGCTCCGGGCGGGTCGGAGAGCTCTCGGGGGTTTACGCACGAACCGTTGCGAGCGGCGAGGGAGGGTCGGGCTGCTCCGCGGCGAAGTTGAAGTCGGAAATGGTGGGCGATCTGGTCATCGGCCGCTTCCGGGTGCTCGAGCGAGTGGGATCCGGGGGCATGGGGGTCGTCTACCGAGCGTTCGACGAGCGGCTGCAGCGCCAGGTCGCGGTCAAGGAGATCGCCGGCGCCGATGCGCGCCGAATCCTGCGCGAGGCGCAGGCGGCCGCCCGCCTCAACCATCCGAGCATCGTCACGCTCTATGAGCTCGGCTCCGAGGACGGGCGGGCGCTGCTGGTGAGCGAGTTCGTCGACGGGGCGACGCTCGCCGAGCTGGCGGAATCAGGCGATCTCTCCGATCGCGAGGCGGCCGCCTTCGGCGCCGACGTCTGCGACGCGCTGGGGCATGCCCACGCGCGCGGCGTGATCCACCGCGACGTGAAGCCCCAGAACGTCGTCGTGCAGGTGGACGCCGGCGCCGGCCGCCGCGCCAAGCTGATGGACTTCGGGATCGCCTCACTGACGGGCGCGACCGCGTTGACGGCCACCGGAGAGGTCGTGGGGACGCTCGCGTACATGGCGCCGGAGCAGGCCGAGGGGGAGGCCGCCGACGAGGCCGCCGACGTCTATTCGCTGGCCCTCAGCCTGTACGAGTGCTGGGCGGGCGCCAATCCGGTCGCCCGCCAGACCCCGGCCGAGACGGCTCGCCAGATCGGCTCGGTCCTGCCGGAGCTGCGCGAGTATCGCCCCGATCTCCCGGACCGGCTCGCGTCATGCATCGATGCGTGCCTCGATCCCGAGCCGACCAGACGCCCGCCGCTGTCCGAGCTGCGCCTCGAGCTCACGCGCGGGCTGCCGGCGCTCGATCACACGGCGCCGGTGCCCACCCGAGGCGAGGACGAGCCCGCCGCCCGCTCGGCCGGGGCGCTGCGAGCGGCGCAGCTGCTCGCCCTCTGCGGCTGGGCGCTCGCGGTGACGGCGATCTCGGCGATCGCGGGGCGCCCCGGATTGGCTCTGGTGCTGGGCGCCCTGAGCGTGCCCGCGATTCTGGTCGCGTCCCGGCTGCCGTGGGCCGCGATCCCCGCTCTCGCGCCCGCGCTTGGAGCCCTCTCGGCGGCGCCGATCTACCCGGCGATCGCCGGAGCCCGCGGCACCGCGCTGGAGCGGGCGGTGCTGGGGGCGCTCGGCTGGTGCTGGCTGCTCGTCGCGGCGGCCGCGCTAGGCGCCGGATCGCGGCTGGGCCTGATCGACGGAGCGCCGCACGGATGGAGCCGCTCGACGTCGGCGGCGACCAGCGCGGTGCTCGCGCCGCTCCTCGACCCGCAGGCCATGCTCGGCGCCGCCGTGTTCGCCGCCGCCGCCGTCCTCCTGGGGATCGTCGTACGAGCCCGCCACCTCGCCATCGCCCTGCTCGGCGCCCTGCTGTGGGCAGCCGGGCTCGAGGCGGGATTGCGGACCGTGGCCGACGGCGGGCTGGCCGGCAGGCCGGCGCTCGTCGTCGCCGGCGCCCTGGCAGCGGTGATCGTTGAGTTTCGCCGCCGGGCGCCCGAGCCGGCGGGACGGCGGGCCCCGATCCCGGGCGTCGGCGTCCCGATCGCGGGGCATGCGGCAGGCACCGATACCGCGATCTCCGGGCGCTGACCCGAGACCTGCATCGCTTCACGCCCGGCGGAACTTTCGGCGGTGACCACTTAGGATTGTCACGCCGCGCAGCCGGAGGAAACCGCCCTCGCTTGCCTTTGCGCGTGCGTCAGAGACCCCGGAGGGACCCCAGATCAGCGTTCTGCGAAACCTGGAGCAGCGGATAGAGAACCTCGTCGAGGGGGTGTTCAGCCGTGCCTTCGCGTCGCAGGTCCAGCCGGTCGAGATCGCCCGCAAGCTGGCCAAGGAGATGGACGCCCATCGGACGGCGTCGGTCTCCCGCGTGTACGTCCCCAACCAGTACACGGTCTGGCTCTCGGCCGAGGACCACCAGCGCCTCGAGGGCTACGAGCGCTCGCTGGAGCAGGAGCTGTCGGGCTACCTGCTCGAGCACGCGCGCCGCCACGACTACGCGCTGCTGACTCGCCCCAAGGTGGACCTCGAGACCGACCAGCGGCTGCGCCTCGGGGAGTTCGGGATCCAGACCCGGCTGGTCAAGCCGCCGGCTCGCCAGGGCGACGCCCCGTCCCAGGGGGAGCAGGGCCACACGATGGTCTACTCGGTGCCGCCGAAGCAGTCCCGCAAGGAGCGCCGGCGACCCGAGGGGCCTCTCGTCGGCACCAAGGCGATCGTCACCGTCGATGATCGCCGCTACGTGCTGGACGGCCCGGTGGCGGTGATCGGCCGGTCGCGCGAATGCGACTGCGTGCTCTCCGATCCGAACGTCTCCCGCAAGCACGCGGAGCTGCGTCGCGGAACGACTGGGGACTGGCAGATCGTCGACCTCGGCTCCACCAACGGGATCAAGGTCAACGACCGTCGTGTCGACCGGTCCCGGCTTTCCCCCGGGGACGAGGTCGCCGTCGGGACGACCAGGTTCATCTTCGACATCGAGCAATAACCGCCAATGGACACCGAGCCGATCGCGGTAGCGCTCAAGTTCGGCTTCCTCGCCGTTCTCTACCTGTTTCTGTTCTGGGTCGCGCAGAGCGCCTTCCGAGAGCTTCGTCGCACGACCGCCCCGGCGCCGGAGGCGACCGGGATCCACCCGATCGGCCCGGGCGGACGCGCGGCGGCCACCGATGCGTGCCTAGTCGCCGCCACAGGGGGCGGGCTGGAGGCCGGTGAGCGGTTCGATCTCTTCGGGGGGATCTCGATCGGTCGCTCCGCCGACGCCGACGTCCGGATCGAGGATCGCTTCGCCTCGGGCATCCACGCCCGCCTCTATTCCCGCGGAGCGAGCTACTACGTTGAGGACATGAACTCGACCAACGGGACGTTCCTCAACGGGGGGCGCCTCAAGGGCGAGGCCGAGTTGAAGGACCTCGACGAGATCCGGATCGGGGGCACCGAGTTCCGGTTCGAGCTCGACGTTCCCCGAAGCTGATGCTGAGAGTCGTCGAACAGGCGCATCGGTCCGACACGGGACGACAGCGTCACGCCAACGAGGATTCCTTCCTCGCCCGACCGCCGGTGTTCGCGGTCGCCGATGGGATGGGCGGGGCGCAGGCGGGGGAGGTGGCGTCGCGTCTCGCCGCCGAGTCGTTCGAGGCGGTCCAGCGCGGGACGGAGTCGCCGGAGGCCTACCTGAAAGCGATCGCGAAGACCGCCAACGCGCGCATCCACCGGCTCGCTCAGACGGACTCGTCCCGCTCCGGCATGGGGACCACGCTGACCGCGGCGCTGGTGGAGGACGACGAGGTGGGATTCGCCCACGTGGGCGACAGCCGCGCGTACCTGTTTCGTGACGGTGAGCTGAAGCTGCTCACCTCCGATCACTCGCTGGTCGAGGAGCTGCGACGCCAGGGGAGACTCACCGACGAGCAGGCCGAGGACCATCCCCAACGCTCGATCATCACCCGGGCGCTGGGTCCCGAGCGGGAGGTCGACGTCGACACGATGACCTACCGGGCGCGCCCTGGCGACGTGTTCCTGCTCTGCTCCGACGGGCTGACCACGATGCTTCGCGAGGAGAGGATCGCGGCGACGCTCGCCGACGCCCCGAGCCTCGACGAGGCCGTCGAGCGGTTGGTGGGCGAGGCGAACGAGGCGGGCGGGCGCGACAACATCACCGTGGTCGCCTTCCGGCTCGAGGACGCGAAGGCGCCCGCCAAGGCGCCGGAGGGCGCCACTCTGGTGGGCCCGGCGGCCGAGGAGGCGGGCCTGACCGCGGAGCGGGTGGCGGCCGCAGGCCGCCCGGGAGCCGAGCCCACGGGTGAGGGCGCGCTGGGAGGTACGGCCGCCGCCGGATCGCCGCGAGGCCGGCGGCTGCGCGCCGCGGCGAGGGTCCTGGTGGCTGTCCTGGTCACGGCCGGCCTCGCGGCGCTTGCCGTCTGGGGCGTCCGGCAGATCTACTTCCTGGGGAGCGACTCCGGCGGCCGCCTGGCGCTCTACCGGGGGCTTCCCTACGACCTGCCGCTGGACATCAGGCTCTACTCGGAGATCTACGCGGCCCCGCTGCAGGTGAGCTCGCTTCCGGCCAATCGCCGCGACAGCGCCGTCGACCACACGTTGCGCTTCCACGGCGACGCCGTCTCCCTGCTCAAGGACCTGCAGAACGCCGCCGAGCGGGCCGCGGCGAAGTCGCGGAAGGCGGGCAACGCCCGCGGGAACTCGCAGGGCAAGGGCCGCAAGGCCCAGCGGTCGGGCGGTCGGGGAGGCGGGAGCGGTAATGGGCATGGCCAGGCCGGCGGCCAAGGTGGCTCGGGCGGAGGCTCCGCGGGGTCCGGCCGCCAAGGGGCTGGGCAATGAGCGCGCGCAACCGCGAGCTCCTGGCGCTGATCCCGGTCGCGCTGCTGGTCACCGGCGGCTTCACGGCGGTGTTCATCGTCGAGTCGAGCAAGATCGGCGACCTGAGCCTGATCTACGGCGGCTACTTCCTCGCGGTCTGCCTCGCCGTGCATCTGTTCATCCGCGCGCGGCTGCCCTACGCGGATCCTTACCTCTTCCCGCTCTGTGCCCTGCTCGCGGCAATCGGCCTCGTGATGCTGTTCCGGATCAACGACAGCCTCGCGCTCAAGCAGGCCTCGATCTTCGTCGCGGGAGCCGTGCTCCTCGCGTTGACGATCCTCCTCGTGCGCGATTACCACGCGCTCGAGCGGTATCGCTATCTGATCGCCACGGCAGGAATTCTCCTGCTGCTGGCGACTCGCGTGCCTGGGCTCAGGGCACCGGTAAACGGTGCGTACCTCAACATCAATCTCGGTCCGCTCTCGTTCCAGCCTGCGGAGGTTTCGAAGATCTGCATCGTGATCTTCCTCGCCAGCTACCTGCACGAGAAGCGGGAGCTGCTGGCGGTGGCGGCGCGACGGGTCGCCGGGCTCACGATCCCCCCGCTAAAGCACTTCGGGCCGCTGCTCGTGGTCTGGGGGGCCTCGATGCTGATGCTCTTCTACATCGCCGACGTTGGGAGCTCGGTGATGTTCTTCGGTGCCTTTCTGGCGCTGCTCTACGTCGCCACCGCCCGCTTCTCCTACGTTGTCGCCGGGCTCGCCCTGTTCTTTGTCGGCGCGGTGCTGATGGAGCACTTGATCCCCCACATCGGGGACCGGGTCGACATCTGGCTCGACCCGTGGCACAGCAAGGCGGTCGGCGCCGGGCAGATCCAGCAGTCGCTGTTCGCGCAGGCCGACGGAGGGCTGTTCGGCCAGGGCCTCGGCGAGTCGCTGCTGAAGCTTCCCGGTCCCTTCGCGCCCCACTGCGCGCAGCCGTTCCCGGACTGCGGAAGCATCCTGCCGGCGCCGCACACGGACGAGATCTACGCGGTCATCGTCAGTGACCTTGGGGTGTTCGGCGGCGCGGGCGTTGTGGCCGTCTACGCCTTGATCGCCGCGCGAGGGCTGAAGATCGCGGTGATGGCGCGCGACGGGTTCTCGAAGTTGCTGGCGGCTGGCCTGACGGCGGTCTTCGCGCTCCAGGCGGTGGTGATCATCGGCGGGGTCGTCCGGTTCATCCCGCTGACCGGCGTGACCCTCCCATTCGTCAGCTTCGGGGGCAGCTCGGTGATCGCCAACATGATCCTGCTCGGGCTCCTGCTGATGATCTCCAACGACGCTCGGCGGCCGCGCCAGGCACCCGAGCCCGACCAAGAGCTTGAGGCGCTCCCGGCGTGAACGCGCCGATCGTCCGCCTCTACGGGCTGCTGTTGCTGCTGTTCGCGGCGCTGGTCGGGTTCACGTCGTACTGGGCCGTGTTCGACTCGACGAACCTCAAGGACAACCCGGAGAACCGCCGCCCGCTGATCGTCGAGCAGACGGTCAAGCGGGGCACGATCAAGACCGCGGACGGGGTCACCGTTGCCCAGAGCTTCCCCCAGGGCGGCGGCAAGCACCCGGTCTACGTTCGCCGTTACTCGCAGGGCTCGCTGTTCGGGAACCCGGTCGGCTACAGCTTCGTCCAGGTCGGCCAGACGGGGATCGAGCGCTCCGAGAACGCCGAGCTGGCCGGCGAGCGGAACGAGTTCACCTCGATCCTGGACCAGCTTCGCGGGGTTCCGCAGGAGGGCGACAACGTCACCCTGACGGTCGACGCGGGCGCGCAGCAGGTGGCCACCCAGGCGCTCCAGCAGGCGATCGCCTCGACCCCCGGGGCAGCGGGCTCCGGCGGGGCCGTGGTGGCACTCGATCCGTCCACGGGGGCGGTGAAGGCGATGGCCTCGGTCCCCGGATACGACCCGAACTCGGTCAAGGACTCCAACGTCTTCAAGCAATTGAACAAGAAGTCCTCGGGGGCGCCGCTGCTCAATCGTGCCACCCAGAGCGTCTATCCGCCCGGCTCGACGATGAAGGTGGTCACCGCCGCTGCGGCCCTCGACTCGGGCCAGTTCACGCCCGACAGCGTTCTCAGCGGTCGCTCGCCGCAGACGATCGGCGGCTTCCCGCTGTCAAACGCGGGCGGCGAGCAGTTCGGCGACATCGACATGAGGACCGCGCTCACCCACTCGGTCAACACCTACTTCGGCCAGGTCGGCGAGCAGCTGGGGACCGACACGATGGTCAAGTACATGAAGCGGTTCGGCTTCTACGCCGACCCCGAGCTCGACTATCCCGACGACCAGATGGCGCCGAGCGGCCCCTACAACTCCGGCGGCCACCTGGTCACCTCCGGCTTCGACGTCGGTCGGGTGGCGATCGGCCAGGGCGGCGCCGAGGGCCAGGACCTGGCGACGCCGCTGCAGATGGCCGAGGTCGCGGCGACGGTGGCCAACGGCGGCAAGCTGATGCGCCCCACCTTCGTCGAGCAGGTGACTGACCCCGACGGGCGGGTGACCCACAAGCTGAGCCCCAAGGTCGCCTCGACCGCGATCAGCCCCGGGACCGCCGCCGAGCTGACCAGCATGATGACCGACGTCGTCAATGAGGGAACGGCGGTCGGCTTGAGCGTCGACGGGGTGACGTTCGCCGGCAAGACGGGAACGGCGGAGATCGGCGACCCGGCGAACGGCATCAACCAACCGTGGTTCATCGCCTTCGCCCCGGCCGCGGATCCCCAGGTGGCGGTCGCGGCGACGATCGAGCGCTGCCAGGGGTGCTTCGGCGCCGAGGTCGCCGGGCCGGTGGCGACCCAGGTGATGGAGAGCCTGCTCAAGTGAGGCTCGAGGCAGAGACCCTGGTCGCGGGGAGGTACAAGCTGCTCGGCCGCCTGGGGTCGGGGGGGATGGCCGACGTGTGGTGCGCGGAGGACTCGATGCTGAACCGCCGGGTGGCGCTGAAGTTCCTCCACGAGCGATTCGCGCAGGACGCGAAGTTCGTGGAGCGGTTTCGCCGCGAGGCGTCCTCGGCGGCAGGCCTCCAGCACCCGAACGTGGTCGGCGTCTTCGACCGCGGGACCTTCGACGGCACCCACTACATCGCGATGGAGTACG
>JAHEXV010000025.1 GCA_023251935.1 bacterium
GATGTCGTGATCGATCCCGGCCGGGCGTTCGGGACCGGGGCTCATCCGACCACCAGGATGTGCCTGGAGCTGCTGCTGGCGCTCACCGAGGCTGGCGAGGAGCGGGGGCCGGTCGCCGACTGGGGCACGGGCTCGGGGCTGCTGGCGATCGCCGCCTCGAAGCTCGGGTTAGGGCCGGTGGTCGGCTGCGATCACGAGCCGTCGGCGCTCGAGGCCGCGGCCGCGAACGCGGCCCGAAACGGCGTCGAGCTCGAGCTCGTTCGCGTCAACCTGCGTCAGGCCTCCCCTCCGGCGGCCCCCACGGCCGTCGCCAACCTCACCGCGCCGCTGCTCAAGGAGGTCGCCGAGCGGCTGGAATGGGCCCCCGAGCGCCTGATCTGCTCCGGGTTGCTCGCCGCCGAGGCCGATGGGGTGGCCGACGCCTTCGCCGCCCGCGGGCTGGTGGAGGACGAGCGCCGCGCCGACGGCGACTGGATGGCGATCTCGCTCTCACGGGCGACCGCCGCCCGCCCGAAGACAATCCCCCGATGAACGACGGCCGCCGATCGTTGCCGATTGCGGTGTTCGATTCCGGGATCGGAGGGCTGACCGTGCTCCACGAGCTGCTCGTCTCGCTGCCCGAGGAGGACTATCTGTATCTCGGGGACACGGAGGGCTTTCCCTACGGGACCAAGTCCGCGGGCTGGCTGCGACCGCGGATCGAGCTGATGGTCCGCTTCCTGCTCGGGCGCGGCGCCAAGCTGCTGGTCATCGCCTGCAACTCGGCGACCGCCGCGGGCGCGGACGTGGCCCGCGCCGTGGCCGCGGAGCGTGGGGTCGAGGTGCTCACCGTGGTCGATCCCGAGGCCGAGATCGCGGCCGCGATCACCGAGTCGGGTCGGATCGGGGTGCTTGCCACGCCGACCACGGTCGAGGGGGGCGCCTACCGACGGGCGCTCGAGCGGCGCGCCGGTCAAGGCGAGCTCGAGATCGTCGAGGTCGCCGCCCCCGACCTGGCGCCGATCATCCAGAACGGCTTCCCGTTCGACGAGACGGTGATCGACACCGTGCGCTCCTACTGTGAGCCGTTGAGGCGGGCCCGGATCGACACCCTGATCCTCGGCTGTACGCACTACCCGCTAGTCGCCCCGATGTTGCAGCGGATGCTGGGTCGGGACGTGCGCATGGTCACCGCCGGACACGCGGTGGCCGCGACGGCCCAGCGCGAGCTGCAGGGCCGGGGCCTGGAGGCGGAGAACGCCGGCGAGGGCGACTACCGCTTCCTGTGCACGGCCGACGTCGCCTCGTTCCGCGAGCTCGGCACGCGCTTCCTGCAGATGCCGCTCGGCGAGGTGGAGCGGGTCGAGATCGACCCCGGGGATCGGTCGTGACGACGAGCCGACGCGCCGCGTCGGTCCTGCGGCTCCCGGCTACCCTTTGGCTATGAGCATCCTCGAGCGGGTACAGACCGACACCCGGGAGGCGATGAAGGCCGGCGAGCGCGACCGGGTCGGCACGCTGCGCATGCTGGCGAGCGCGCTGCAGCAGGACGCGAAGCTCGGCGACGGCGACGAGGTCGCGGTCGTGCAGCGGGAGCGCAAGAAGCGACTCGAGGCAGCCGAGGCGTTCCGCCAGGGCGGCAGCGAGGAGCGAGCCGCGACCGAGCGCTCCGAGGCGGAGCTGATCGAGGCCTACCTGCCGACACAGCTCTCCGACGCGGAACTCGACGAGCTGGTCGATGCGGCGATCGAGGAGGCCGGCGCGTCGGGGCCCGCGGAGATGGGCAAGGTGATGTCGCTGGCGATGCCGCGAGCCGGCGGGCGAGCCGACGGCAAGCGGGTGAGCGCCGCGGTGAGGGACCGGCTCGCCGGTTAGCGCTGGATCGCGAGTGGCTCGAAGGCAGCTCACCCTCGATAACACCGTGGCCGCTGAGCTGGCGGGCTCCGAGGACGCCGTGCTTCGCGAGCTCGAGGGCCGGGTCGGTTGCGACCTCCATCTGCGCGGCAACGTCCTGACGCTGGACGGGGACGAGGGCGAGGTTCGGGACGCGGCGGCGGTCGTCGAGGAGGTGGTCGGGCTGATCGAGCGAGGCCACGACGTGGCTCCGGGGACGATCGACACGGTGGCCGGGGCCATGGACGCCAGGCAGCGCCCGTCGGAGATCCTCGAGGACGTGATCTGGCGCCACCGCGGCATCCAGGTGGCCCCGAAGACGGTCAACCAGAAGCGCTACGTCGACTCGATCCGCGAGCACACCGTGACCTTCGGGATCGGGCCGGCCGGGACCGGCAAGACCTTCCTCGCCGTGGCGATGGCGGTGGCGGCGCTGGACGCGCGGGAGGTGAACCGGATCATCCTCACCCGACCTGCGGTCGAGGCCGGCGAGCGGCTCGGCTTCCTGCCCGGCGACCTCCAGGCCAAGGTGGACCCGTACCTGCGACCGCTGTTCGACGCCCTCTACGACATGCTCGACCCGGAACGGGTCAGCACCTACTTCGACCGCGGGATCATCGAGGTGGCGCCGCTGGCGTTCATGCGCGGGCGCACCCTGAACGACTCGTTCGTGATTCTCGACGAGGCGCAGAACACCAGCCCGGAGCAGATGAAGATGTTCCTGACCCGGCTCGGCTTCGGCTCGAAGATGGTCGTCACCGGTGACATCACGCAGATCGACCTGCCCCGAGACCAGCGTTCGGGCCTGGTGGTGATCGGGGAGATCCTGGCCCAGGTCGCCGACATCTCGTTCATCCGCTTCGGCGGCGAGGACGTCGTTCGCCATCAGCTGGTGCAGCGGATCGTCGCCGCCTACGGCGACTACGAGCGCGACAGCGGCAAAGAGGCTTGACCCTGGACCTCAGCGACGTCCCCGAGGGGCTGCGACCGGCGGCCGCGGCGGCCCTTCGGGCGGCAGGGATCTCCGACGGCCACCTGTCGGTCGAGTTGGTCGGCGCGGCCCGGATTCGCGAGCTCAACCGTGAGCACCGGGGATTCGACGAGCCGACCGACGTCCTCTCCTTTCCGATCGACGAGGCCGACGAGGTGGCCGGCCCTCGTGAGCTGGGCGACGTGGCCATTTGCCCGACCCACACCGAGGACCTGATCGAAGCGACCGTTCACGGAGTTCTCCATCTCTGCGGTTACGACCACGAGGCCGACACGGGGGAGATGCTGGAGCGGCAGGCGGCGGTGATCGAGACCCTGGAGGGTGAGTAGCGTGGCCGTCCGGCAGGCGCGGGAGAAGCGGACCCGAGCCGGATTCGTCGGGATCGCCGGCAGGCCCAACGTCGGCAAGTCGACCCTGGTCAACGCCCTGGTCGGCGCCAAGGTGGCGATCGTCTCCGATCGCCCGCAGACCACCCGACGGGCGATCAGGGGAATCGCCACCGATCGAGCACAGGGCTGGCAGATGGTGCTCGTCGACCTTCCCGGCGTGCAGCGGCCACGCGACCTGCTGACCCAGCGCATGCAGCGCCGCGTCGAGCACGAGCTGACCGGCGCCGATGCCGCCCTGCTGGTCATCGACGGGGCCCAGGGGGTGGGGCCGGGCGACAGGTTCATCGCCAAGGCGTTGCTCGCCGCCCGGGGAGAGACGCCGGTGCTGTGCGCGGTCAACAAGTGCGACCGGCTCAGGGATCCCGAAACGGCGGCCGCGCTCGCCGCGGCGGCGGAGCTGGAGGCGGTGGACGAGGTGTTCCCGCTCAGCGCCAAGACCGGCGCCGGCCTCGAGTCTCTGGCCGCCCAGCTCGCCTCGCTGCTGCCGGACGGGCCGTGGCTCTATCCACCCGAGGAGCGCTCGGACCTCCCCAGCGAGGTCCATCTCGCCGAGCTGATCCGCGAGCAGGTTCTGAGCAGGACCTGGGACGAGGTGCCGCACGCGGTCGAGGTGATCGTCGACGAGGTCACCCGGCGCGACGACGGCCTGATCGAGGTGAACGCTCAGCTATGGGTCGAGACCGAGTCGCAGAAGGGCATCCTGGTCGGCAAAGGGGGGCGGATGGTGCGGGAGGTCGGCAGCGCGGCGCGCCGAGAGCTCGAGCGGGACCTTGGGGCGCGCGTCTTTCTCGACCTCCGGGTGAAGGTGCGCGAGCATTGGCGCCGCGACGACGCGCTGCTCGACCGCTTGGGCATAGAGCCCTCGTAAACTCGTGAAGATGAACGTCTCGGCCGAGCAGTCCGGCGAAGCGATCCAGTTCGACGAGCGGGGCCTCGTTCCGTGCGTGATGCAGGACTGGCGGACTGGGGAGGTCCTGACCCTCGCCTACATGAACGAGGAGGCGCTTCGCCGCACCCGGGAGACCGGGGAGGTGCACTTCTTCAGCCGCTCGCGCGGCGAGATCTGGCACAAGGGCTCGAGCTCCGGCAACCTGCAGCGGGTGCGGCAGATCCGCTACGACTGCGACGGCGACGCGGTCGTCGCCCTGGTCGAGCCGGCCGGCCCCGCCTGCCACACCGGCCAGCGCTCGTGCTTCTACCGCGACCTCGACGGCGGCGCCGATCCGGCGCCCGAAGCCCCGCCGCTGGAGGGTGAGCCGAGCCCGGCCGCCTTTGAGGCGTTGTCGGTGCTCGACCGCACCCTGCTCGACCGTCAGCGCCGCAAGCCGGCCGGGTCCTACACCGTGGAGCTGCTCGACGATCCTTCGCGGATCGGCGACAAAGTGCGCGAGGAGGCCGAGGAGGCGGCGCGGGCGGCGAGCTCGGAGTCCGAGGCGCGGCTGATCGACGAAGCGGCGGACCTGCTCTACCACCTGCAGGTGCTGCTGATCTCGCGGGGGGTCAGGCTGACGGCGGTGCTGGAGACGCTGAATGGCCGTCGCGACTGAGCGCGCCCTGAACCTCGATCCGACTCTCGAGCGGGCCCGCGAGCTGGCTCGGAAGGGCAACGCAATTCCGGTTCGGATGTCGTTCGTCGACGACTGCGAGACGCCGGTGTCCGCCTTCCTGAAGCTTCGCGACGGTGGGCCGTGCTTCTTGCTCGAGTCGGCCGAGCAGGGCCGCCTCGGTCGCTACTCGTTCCTCGGCTTCGCCCCGCGGGCCGTCCTGCGCTGGGATCGCGGCGTGCTTGGCGAGTGGCCGGCCGGCCGCCTCTCGGGCGAGCCGGAACGACGGCTCGACGCCCCGGATCCGTATGCGGCGGTGAGCGAGTACCTGGGTCGCTACGCGTTGCCGCCGATCGACGATCTGCCCCCGTTCGCGGGCGGCGCCGTGGGGTTCTTCGGCTACGACCTGGTGCGCACGGTCGAGCCCCTGGGCGAGCCCAACCCCGACCCGGTCGGCCTGCCCGACATGGCGCTGATGGTGAGCGATCTGTTGGTGGTCTTCGACCACATGCGCCACGAGCTCACCCTGCTCGCCTATGCCTTCCTCGACGATCGGACCGATATCGACGCCGCCTACGCGAAGGCCGCGACGACGATCGCGGAGGCGCGAGAGCGGCTTCGGGGCGGGGTGCCGCGGGTTCATCCTGCCCGCGCCCCCGCAGCCTCCGCAGGAGCAGCCGAGGAGGTCGCAGGCCCTGTGTTCCGGTCCAACATGAGCAGGGAGGAGTTCGAGGCGAACGTGAGGCGGATCATCGAATACGTCCACGCCGGCGACGCCTTCCAGGTGGTGCCATCGCAGCGGTTCACCGCCCAGTCCCCGGTCGAGGCATTCTCGATCTATCGGGGGCTGCGAACCGTCAACCCGTCGCCGTACATGTACTTCCTGGACTTCGGCGACTTCCAGCTCGCCGGCGCATCGCCCGAGCCGCTGGTCAAGGTCACCGGGCGCTCCGCCGAGACCCGCCCGATCGCGGGCACCTATCCGCGCGGGGCCAGCGAGGAGGAGGACCGCCGTCGTGCCGCCGAGCTCCTCGACGACCCGAAGGAGCGCGCCGAGCACGTCATGCTGGTCGACCTGGGGCGAAACGACCTCGGCCGGGTCTGCGAATACGGCTCGGTGCAGGTCGACGAGCTGATGGTCGTCGAGGCGTACTCGCATGTGCTCCACATCGTCTCCCAGGTCTCCGGCCGGCTTCGACCGGAGGTGACGGCAATGGACGCGCTGCGAGCGGTGCTGCCCGCGGGAACGCTGTCCGGCGCCCCGAAGGTTCGCGCGATGCAGATAATCGACGAGCTCGAGCCCCACAAGCGCGGCTCCTACGGTGGCGCGATCGGCTACCTCGGGTTCACCGGCGACCTCGACACGGCAATCCACATCCGCACCGTGGTGGTCAAGGACGGCCTCGTGCACGTGCAGGCGGGTGGCGGGACGGTCGCCGACGCGAAGCCCGACTACGAGTATCGGGAGTCGCTCCAGAAGGCGAAGGCGGTTTTTCGCGCGGTCGAGTTGGCCACCGATCAGCCCGACTGGCCATGAGGGTTCTGGTGATCGACAACTACGACAGCTTCACCTACAACCTGGTCCAGTACCTGGGTGAGCTGGGGGCGGAGCCGGACGTGGTGCGCAACGATGCCGCGACGGTCGCCGAGCTGGTCGAGCGCCGGCCCGACCGGCTGGTGGTCTCGCCCGGCCCCTGCACCCCGACCGACGCCGGGGTCTCGATCGAGGCGGTGCGCGCCTTCGCCGAGGCCGGCGTGCCGACGCTCGGGGTCTGCCTCGGCCACCAGTCGCTGGTCGAGGCGTTCGGGGGCCGCACGATCCGCGGCGAGCCGGTTCACGGCAAGGACGCGGAGATCGAGCACGACGCAAAAGGAGTCTTGCGGGGGCTCGAGAGCCCTCTCCGGGCGGGCCGCTACCACTCCCTGGTCGCCGACCCCGAGCTGCCGGACGAGCTCGAGCTGAGCGCCACCCTCGACGGGGTTGTGATGGGGGTGCGGCACCGCGAACTGCCCGCGGAGGGCGTCCAGTTCCACCCCGAGTCGGTCCTCACCCCGCGAGGCAAGGACATCCTCCGCAACTTCCTCGATGTCTAACGACATCCTCACGCGCGCGATCGACTCGGTCTGCTCGGGGACCCACCTGACCGCGGATCACGCCTCGACCGTGCTCGACGAGATCATGGCTGGGCGGGCCGGAGAGGTGCAGACGGGCGCCTTCCTGGTCGCGCTGCGCGCCAAGGGAGAGACGGTGGCCGAGCTGGTCGGCCTGGCTCGAACGATGCGGCGCCTGGCTGCCGAGGTCGATGCGGGCCGCGACGATCTCGTTGACACCGCGGGGACCGGCGGTGGGCCGTCGACCTTCAACATCTCGACCGCTGCGGCTCTGGTCGCCGCCGCAGCCGGTTGCGCCGTCGCCAAGCACGGCAACCGGTCGAGCACCAGCCGCTGCGGGTCCGCCGACCTGCTCGAGGCGCTCGGGGTGACGATCGACCTCGGGCCGGCCGAGGTGGCGAGCTGCATCGACGAGATCGGCTTCGGGTTCATGTTCGCGCCCCGCTATCACGCGGCGATGAAGCACGTCGTGCCGGTCCGCAAGGAGCTCGCGGTGCGGACGATCTTCAACTTCCTTGGCCCGCTCACCAACCCCGCCGGGGCGAGACGACAGCTACTCGGGGTCTCCGATCGCCGCTACCAGGAGACGATCGCCGAGGCGCTGGTCGCGCTCGACTGCGATCGCGCCCTGGTCGTGCGGGCCGCCGACGGGGTGGACGAGATCAGCGTCGCCGACGAGACACGGGTGATCGAGGTCGCCGACGGCGGCACCGAGGAGTGGTTCGTGCGGCCCGAGGAGCTCGGGATCGCGCGGGTCGAGATCGAGCGGATCGCCGGCGGCACGCCCGACCAGAACGCGGCCACGGTAAAGCGGGTCCTGGCGGGGGAGGACGGGCCGGAGCGAGACGTCGTGCTGCTTAACGCGGGGGCCGCGATCCTGGTCGGCGGGGGCGCGGACGACCTTCGAGGCGGGATGGATCGGGCCCGCGAGTCGATCGACTCCGGCGCCGCCCGCGTGGTCCTCGCCGCCCTGACCGAGGTCACCGGTCGCCTCGGCGCCGCCGAGTAATCAATCATCTAGCCTTAGCCGCCTATGAGCTGGCTCGAGGAGCTGGTCGCCGGGGCACGCGAGGATTCCCGCCGCCGTCAACAGGAGGTACCGCTCGAGACGCTTCGCGCCAGGCTCGTGACGCGAGACGGCGCCCGCCCCTTCAACGAGGCGCTGGTGCGCCCGGGCCTGTCGCTGATCGCCGAGTTCAAGCGTCGCTCGCCGAGCGCCGGCGAGCTCAAACCGGGCGCCGGGGTGGCCGAGACGGTGGAGGCGTACGAGCGCGGCGGGGCCGCGGCCCTCTCGATCCTGACCGAGGAGCGTCACTTCGGGGGCTCGGTGAACGATCTGCGAGCCGCCCGAGAAGCCTCCGACCTCCCGATCCTGCGCAAGGACTTCATCGTCGACGGCTACCAGCTCTACGAGGCGGCGGCGAGCGGCGCCGACGCGGTGCTGCTGATCGTCGCGGGGCTTGACGACGAGCGGCTCGAGGCGCTGTACGTGGAGGCGCGCGGGCTCGACCTCGACTGCCTCCTGGAGGTCCACGACGAGGCCGACCTGGAGCGGGCGCTGACGGTCGGCGCCGACGTGATCGGGATCAACAACCGAGACCTCGACGACTTCAGCGTCGACGTCGAGACCACGGTGGAGCTCTTGACGGACGTCCCGGCCGGCAAGACCGTGGTCTCCGAGTCGGGCTACGCGCGCCGCGACCAGCTCGACGAGCTGGAGCGGATCGGGGTGGACGCCGTGCTCGTCGGCGAGACGCTGATGCGCGCCGAGGACCCCGAGGTGCAGGTGCGCGAGCTGACCCGCGACGCGGAGGCGACTCGCGAGCACTACCTGGAGCGGGCCTCAGAGGGCGAGTGATCCTGATTCTTAGCGCCGCTGAAGGCTGTCGTTAGGCTGCGTTAAGCGAGACCGCCGATGCTCGTCCGCGATGAGTACGGCGAAGCGAGTTGGACGGACGCCGCTCGGCGCGGCGGTGATCGGCGGGCTTGTGGTCGGGATCCTGGGTTGGATCGCGATCGCCGCCGGTTGGATCAAGTCGGACGACACGGGCGGTCAGGTTGCCGCGCTTGCGCCGACGCCGCTGCCTCAGCCCGCGGCCCAGCAGAGCAGCGGCAAGGACCTGACGGTCAACGAGATCTACCGCGCCGACGCACCCGGGGTGGTCTACGTTCAGTCTCAACAGGCCCCAAAGGCCCCGTCGCCGTTCAACCCCTTTGGGGGCGGAGGCGGCGGAACGGCGACCGGCTCCGGCTTCGTGATCGACCAGCAAGGAGACATCCTCACCAACGCCCACGTGGTCGACGGCGCGCAGAAGATCGAGGTGACTCTCGGCAACGCCGACAGCTCGCAACCCGTGAGCGCCCAGGTGGTCGGCAAGGACCCCTCGACCGACGTCGCGCTGCTCAAGGTCGATGTCCCGGGGGATCAATTGCATCCGCTGTCGCTCGGCGACTCCTCTGCGGTCAGCGTGGGCGACCCGGTGGTGGCGATCGGCAATCCCTTCGGGCTCGACCAGACGGCGACCGCCGGGATCGTCTCGGCGCTCCAGCGCGAGATCAAGGCGCCGAACGGCTTCACGATCAACAACGTGATCCAGACCGACGCGGCGATCAACCCGGGCAACTCCGGCGGACCGCTGCTGGACGCGCAGGGGCGGGTGATCGGCATCAACTCCCAGATCGAGTCGCCCAACGGCGGCGGCAACGTGGGCATCGGCTTCGCGGTTCCGATCAACACGGTTCGCCAGGTCGCCCAGCAGCTGCTCGCCAACGGCCAGGTCAAGCACGCCTTCCTCGGCATCAGCGGAACCGACGTCACGTCGCAGCTCGCGGACGTCCTCAACCTCGACGCCAAGCAGGGCGCGCTGGTTCAGAGCGTCGTCCCGAACGGCCCGGCGGCCAAGGCCGGCGTCAAGGGCGGCAACGCGACCGTGACGATCGACGGCCAGCGGGTCCGCGCCGGCGGCGACGTGATCACCGAGGTCGACGGCCAGGCGATGGGCGGCATGGACGACGTCGCCGCCGCGATCAGCGACAAGCAGCCCGGGGACCAGGTCCAGCTGACTCTCGTCCACGGCTCCGACACCCGCACCGTCACCGTCACCCTGGGCGACCAGCCGGCTGCGGCAAAGCCGTAGCCAATAACTCCGCCGCCTCCTCCGGTCCCGCCCTGAACACCTTGCCCTCGCCTGCGGCTCGGGCATTTCCCATCTGCTCCCGCGTCCGGGGGCGGCGGGTTAGGGCGCGGCTATTTGGCGCGGCCAATAGAAGCGCCCGTCGGCGCTAGCGACGAAGTCGCGGTGCGGGCGAGTACGACCTGCCGCCCGGTAACGCGCCCTAACCCGCTGGCAGCGGACGAATCCGAGCAGGCTCGGATCACCGGTCGCCTTCGGCTCCCTGGGAGCATGCCGGCGGAGTTATTCGGGAGCGGAGGAGGCGGCGGAGTTGTTCGCCCGTATCTTTGTATGGATGCGGGTCAAGTTCTGTGGCATCACCAATCTCGCCGACGGTCGCGAGGCGGCGCGGCTGGGCGCCTGGGCGATCGGGCTCAACCACCATCTCGAGAGCCCGCGCTACTGCGAGCCGGCCGCGGCGTTCGAGATCGCGGCCGAGCTCCGCCGCCGGCTCGAGGTGGTGGGCGTGTTCGTCGACCCGACCCTGGACGAGCTGGCGACCGCGGCCGAGGACGAGTCGCTGGACATGATCCAACTCCATGGCGACGAGGGCCCCGCCTTCTGCCGGGAGGCGGCGCGCCGGACGGGCTGCAAGGTGATCAAGGTGCTGCGGGTCCGGAGTACCGCCGAGATCGTGGCCGCGGAGGCGTTTCGAACCGACTTCCACCTGCTCGACGCGCACCGCCCCGGGCGCCCGGGCGGGACCGGCGAGAGCTTCGACTGGGAGCTCCTGTCCGCCCGGCGGTCCAGCGTGCCGTTGATCCTCGCGGGCGGGCTGACCCCGGCCAACGTGGCGGACGGCGTAGTGGCGGCCCGGCCGTTCGCGGTCGACGTGGCGAGCGGCGTCGAGGTCCGTCCGGGAGTCAAGGACCACGCCCTGATGGCGGAGTTCGCAGAGCGCGCCCTGGCCGCGACCGCCTCGGCGGGCGGGGAGGTCGTGAGCGGCGCGGAGCTCGAGCGGGGCCGCTGATGGCCGCGGTGGGGGAGCGGGCCGTCGAGGGGCGATTCGGCCCTTACGGGGGTCGCTACGTGCCCGAGGTGCTCGTCCCCGCCCTCGACCAGCTGTCGGTGGCGTGGGCCGAGGCGCGGGACGATCCGGAGTTCCGCGGCCGGCTCGACGAGCTGCTCCGAGACTTCGTGGGCCGCCCGACGCCCCTGTACCGCGCCGAGCGGCTCGGCCACCTGCTCGGGCGTCGGATCTACCTGAAGCGCGAGGACCTGGCCCACACCGGGGCCCACAAGATCAACAACGCCGTCGGCCAGGCGTTGCTCGCGTGCCGGATGGGCAAGCGGCGCGTGATCGCCGAGACCGGGGCGGGCCAGCACGGGGTCGCGGTCGCCACCGCGTGCGCGTTGCTGGGGCTCGAATGCGTCGTCTACATGGGGGTCGAGGACATGCGCCGCCAGGCGCCGAACGTCGAGCGGATGCGCCTGCTCGGCGCCGCCCTCGCCCCGGTCGAGGCCGGGGCGCAGACCCTCAAGGAGGCGGTCAGCGCCGCGATCCGCGACTGGGTGACCAACGTCCGCACCACCCACTACATCATCGGCTCGGCGGTTGGCCCAGCGCCCTATCCGGCGCTGGTCCGAGACCTCCAGCGGGTGATCGGCGACGAGGCTCGCGAGCAGGCGCTGGCGGCCGAGGGGACGCTCCCCGCCCGCGTGATCGCCTGCGTCGGAGGCGGCTCGAACGCGATCGGGACCTTCTACGCCTTCATCGAGGACCGGGGCGTGGAGCTGATCGGGGTCGAGGCCGGCGGCGAGGGGCTCGACGGCCGTCACGGCGCGTCGCTGGTCGCTGGGCGGCCCGGCGTCCTGCACGGAGCGCTGTCCTCGGTGCTGGCCGACGATCAGGGGCAGATCCTCGAAGCGCACTCGATCTCGGCGGGGCTCGACTATCCGGGGGTCGGCCCCGAGCACGCCCAGCTGCGGGACAGCGGGCGGGCGCGTTACGAGGCCGTCACCGACGCCGACGCCCTCCGTGCCTTCCGCGAGCTCGCGCGACTGGAGGGGATCCTGCCGGCGCTCGAGCCCTCGCACGCCATCGCCTGGCTTCTGAACTCCGCCGAAGCTTCCGCCCAAGCTGCGGCTTCGGCGGAGGGCTATGACCTGGTCTGCCTCAGCGGGCGCGGCGACAAGGACCTGGCCGAGGCGCTCGCCGCCCTTGGCGACCTCGATGACTGAGGCGACGGTCACGGGCGGGGAGAGGGTCGCCGCCGCCTTCGCCGCGGCGCGCGACGAAGGCAGGGCGGCGCTGATGCCCTACATGGTGGGCGGCTTCCCCGACGCCCGAACGTCGGCGGCGATCGCCGGCGCGTACGCCGAATCCGGCGCCGACCTGGTCGAGCTCGGCATTCCCTTCTCCGACCCGCTGGCCGACGGCCCCGTGATCCACGCGGCCGCCACCAGGGCGCTGGCCGCTGGGGCGACGCTCGACAGCGTGCTGGCGATCGGCGAGCGGATCGCCTCGGCCGTGCCGGTGGTGCCGATGGTCTACGCGAACATGATCCTCGCCCGCGGCCCGGGTCGATTCGCCCAGCTGCTCGTCGAAGCGGGAGCGGCGGCCGCGATCGTCCCCGACCTGCCGCTCGACGAGGCGGGGGAGATCGGCGCGGAGCTTCACGCCGTCGGCATCCCGCTCGTCCCGCTGGTTGCTCCGACCACCCCCGCCGAGCGCCGACGCGAGATCTGCCGGCGCGCCGAGGGCTTCGTCTACGTGGTCTCCGACACCCGGGTCACCGGGGAGCGCGATGAGCTGCCGGATGGGCTCGCCGAGCTGGTCGGTGCCGTACGCGGCGAGGCGCCGGTTCCCGCCGCGGTCGGGTTCGGGATCGGCACCCCGGACCAGGCGGCGGCGGTGGGCCGGATCGCCGACGGGGTGATCGTCGGCACGCGGCTGGTCCGGGCGGTCGCCGAGGCCGACGGGGGCGATGCCGCGGTCGGCGCCGTCGGCGGCTTCATCCACGCGGCCCGTGCCTCGATGGCCGAGGCGGGTCGCGCGGTCGGGTAGATTGCCGGCGATGCAGCTCCTGGTCTTCACGGTGGTCGGCCTCGCCGCGATGCTGGTCGGCTACGCCTTCGGCCTCGGTGGCGCGGTCGGGTTCCTGATCTTCCTCGCCATCCTCCTGGTCGGCGTGGGCCTGCGGGTTTCCGAGCCGCTGACCGAGCGCCTGCGGCCGTAGCGATCCGTGCGGATCGGGGTGTTGACAGGAGGCGGTGACTGCCCTGGACTGAATGCCGCGATCCGGGCGATCGTCCGCAAGGGAATCGACGTCTACGGACACGCGCTGGTCGGTTTTCGGGACGGCTGGCGGGGGCCCATGGAAGACCTGCACGAGGAGCTGACGATCGAGTCCACCCGGGGCATCCTGCCGCGTGGCGGGACCATCCTGGGCACCTCGCGGACGAACCCGTTCAAGACCGGCGAGGGACCGGGGCGGGTCCGGGAGGCAATGGCCGGCCTCGAGCTCGACGGTCTGATCGCGATCGGCGGCGAGGACACCCTGGGCGCGGCCGCCCGCCTGCACGGCGACCACGGCGTCCCGGTTCTCGGGGTGCCGAAGACGATCGACAACGACCTCGCCGCGACGGACGTCACCTTCGGGTTCGACACCGCGCTGCAGGTGGCGACCGAGGCGATCGACCGCCTCCACACGACGGCCGAGTCGCACAACCGCGTGATGGTCGTCGAGGTCATGGGGCGCCATGCCGGCTGGCTGGCCCTGCATTCCGGGCTCGCCGGGGGCGGCGACGTGATCCTGATCCCCGAGCGACCGTTCGACATCGAGGAGGTCTGCCGGCTGATCAACCGCCGGCACGCGCGCGGCCGCTACTTCTCGATCGTGGTGGCGGCCGAGGGAGCGATGCCCAAGGAGGGCACGATGGAGGTGGTCGAGGGAGAGAAGGACGAGTTCGGGCACGTCCGCCTCGGGGGGATCGGCCATCGCCTCGAGCGCGAGATCGAGGGGCGGACCGGCTTCGAGACCCGGGCGGTCGTCCTTGGCCACATCCAGCGCGGGGGAACGCCGACCGCCTTCGATCGCGTCCTGGCGACGCGCCTCGGCGTGGCGGCGATCGACGCCGCCAACGACGGGCGCTGGGGGACGATGCCGGCGCTCCGAGGGACGCGAATCGAGCTCGTCCCCCTCTCCGAGGCGGTGGAGAGCCTGCGGACGGTCCCTGCCGAGGACTACGAGGCCGCCTCGCCGTTCTTCGGCTGAGGGCGCGTGGGGGAGTCGCGGGTCAACCCTCCGGGTCGACCGAGCCGGAGCCCGCGCGTTGCCGCCGCCGCGGCCCTGGCGGCCCTGGCGGCCCTGGCGGCGATCGGCTCCGGCTGCGCCTCGCCCGGATCGGGGATCCAGCCCGGCGAGCACGTCACCGTCTACGTGAGCGCTCCCCTGCGCGGGCCGGAGGGGCCCGAGGGGCGGGACGTTGCCGATGGAGCCAGCCTGGCGCTCGCGGACAAGCGCGGCAGGGTCGGGGAGCTCACCGTGCGAGCCGTCTACCTGGACGAGACGACCGCCCCCGGCTCGCACGCGCGCTGGAGCGGCGCCGCCGCGGCGGCGAACGCCCGGCGGGCGGCGGAGGACTCCACCTCGATCGCCTACCTCGGCGACTTCGACTCCGGCGCGACCCGGTTCTCGCTGCCGATCACCAACGAAGCCCGCCTGCTCCAGGTTTCCCCGGCGAGCTCGGCGATCGACCTCGTGCAGCCCTACCTTGGCGCCGGCGACCAGCTTCCTGACGAGGTACAGCCCTCGGGCGAGCGCACCTTCGGCCGGGTGATCCCCAGCGACGAGGCGCAGGCGCGGGCGGGGGCCGGGTGGGCGAAGCGGCTCAGGGCACGCCAAGCGCTGGTCGCCACGGACCATTCGGATTTCGGGGCGATGATGAAGTCGGCGTTCAGCGAGGAGGCCCACGCGCTGGGGATTCGGGTCACGGGTGGGCTGCCGAGACTGTTCAAGCGCACGCCGGCTCGACTGCACGGCGTGGCCGCGGCCTGCGCTTCCGTGCTGATCCGCCCGCCCCTGATCTACGCCGCCGGCGCGAGACCGCCCGTCGGCTTCGCCGATCGGTGCGGGGGGATGTTCAGGCCCAAGCGCGGCCTGATGGCCTCCGATGCCCTACTGGCACCCGGCGCCCTCGCCGCGCTCGGGCCGCTCGACCGCCGGCTGCTGGTGACCTCCGCGGCCTTGGATCCCTCCCAGCTGCCGGCGAGCGGTCGGCGGTTCGTCCGCGCCTTCCGGAGTCGCTACCGGCGCCCGCCGGGTCGCTACGCCGCTTACGGCTACGAGGCGATGGCGGTGGTCCTCGACTCGATCCGGCGCGCCGGCGACTCCGGCGATGACCGCGACTCCGTCGTCAGCGCCTTCTTCGACACGCGCGATCGCCACTCGATCCTCGGCACCTACTCGATCGACGACGTCGGCAACACGACGCTCAACCGGATGAGCGGCTATCGCATCGTCGGCGAGCACGTGAGGGCGGTCGTCGCGCTGAAGGTGCCCTGACGAGCCTGCTCAGCGGCGGAGCAGGTCCCGAAGCGCCGGCTCGAGCTCGGGATGGGCGAACTCGAAGCCGGCGTCCAGGGCGCGGCGGGGAAGGGCCCGCTGGCCGCCCGCCACGACCTCGCCGAGCTCGTCGCCGAACCTGGCCCTCAAGGCCAGCTTCGGGAGCGGGATGATCGCCGGGCGCCCGAGGACGCGGCCCAGCGTCTTGGAGAACTCGCGGTTCGTGACCGGGTTCGGGGAGGTTGCGTTGTAGGTGCCCGAGGCGCTGTCCGTGTCGAGCGCCCAGATCAGCAGCCGCACCTCGTCGCCGACGTGGATCCACGGCATGTACTGCTCGCCCCCCGCGATCGGGCCGCCGACTCCGAGCCGGAACGGGAGCAGGAGCTGCCCAAGGAGGCCGCTGGCGGGGTCGAGGATCAGGCCGCTGCGCGTGATCGCGACCCGCACCCCTGGGCCCTCGGCCGCCCGCGCGGCGGCCTCCCAGGCGACGCAGACCTGGGCGTCGAACGTGTCTCCCGGCGGCGCGGACTCGTCAACGAGCGCGTCGCCGCGGTGGCCGTAGTAGCCGACGGCGGACTGGCTGACCAGTCGCTGGGGTCGGGGGTCCGCGGCGCTGATCGCGTCGACCAGGTTCTTGGTTGCCCGCTCGCGGCTCTCGCGGATGCGCCGCTTGGCGTCGTCGGTCCAACGCTGGTCGATCGACTCGCCGATCAGGTTGACGACGCCCTCGACGCCCTCGAGTGATTCGGCGGGCGGGCGCTCGACCGCGGGGCGCCACGCGTGCCAGGTCAGGGTCGGGTTGGTCTCGCGGGCCCGATCGGGATCGCGGGTCAATCCGACCACCTCGTCGCCGCGGGCCAGCAGTGCGTCGCAGAGCCGCGAGCCCAGGAAGCCGCTGGCCCCGGTCACCAGGACGCGCATCGCCTCGATCTCCTCATTCGAGCGCCGCGAAGGTCCCGGTCTCCTCCGAGACGCGGGCGATCCCCGCTCGCCGGGCCTCCTCGACGACCGCCGCGGCGACGGCCGGCGCCACCTCGCGGTCGAAGACGCTGGGGATGATGTAGTCCTCGCTGAGGTCCTCGTCGGCGACCACCTCGGCGATCCCCTTGGCCGCCGCCAGCTTCATCTCCTCCGTGATCCGCGGCGCACCCGCGTCGAGCGCGCCGCGGAAGATCCCCGGGAAGCAGAGCACGTTGTTAATCTGGTTCGGATAGTCGGAGCGGCCGGTGGCCATGATCCGCACGTGTGGAGTGGCCTCCTCCGGCATCACCTCGGGGTTGGGGTTGGCCATCGCGAAGACGATCGCGTCGTCGGCCATCCTGGCGAGCGCCTCCGCGGGGATGATCCCCGGCCCCGAGACCCCGATGAACAGGTCGCATCCTTCGATCACCTCGGCGGGTGAGCCGTGCAGCTTGTCGGGGTTCGAGTGCTCGGCGTACCAGCGCTTCATCTCCGTCATCTCGCCGGACGCGTAGTCCTCCCGCTCGGTCGAGAGCGCCCCGTGGCGATCGCAGCCGATCACGTGGGTGACTCCGGACTCGAGCATCATCTTGGTCACCGCGACTCCCGCCGCGCCGAGTCCGACCACGAGCACGCGGAGATCCTCGAGCCGCTTGCCGACGATCTTCAGGGAGTTGAACAGCGCCGCCATCGTCACCACCGCGGTGCCGTGCTGGTCGTCGTGGAAGACCGGGATGTCGACCTCGGCCTTGAGACGCTCCTCGATCTCGAAGCAGCGCGGCGCGGAGATGTCCTCGAGGTTGATCCCCCCGAAGGTGGGCGCCACCAGCCTCACGACGTCGACGATCTGGCCGGGGTCGCGCGTGTCGAGGCAGATCGGGAAGGCGTCGACGTCGGCGAACTCCTTGAACAGCATCGCCTTTCCCTCCATCACGGGCATCGCCGCCTCGGGCCCGATGTCGCCGAGGCCGAGCACGGCGCTGCCGTCGGAGACGACCGCGACCGTGTTGCGCTTGATCGTGAACTCGAACGCCTTCGCCCGATCGGCCGCGATCTCCTGGCAGACGCGGGCAACGCCGGGCGTGTAGGCCATCGAGAGGTCGTCGCGGGTCTTGAGCGGGTACTTGTTGTGCTGCTCGATCTTGCCGCCGCGATGCATCTGCAGGGTGCGGTCGACGTAGCCGATCACCCGCGCGCCGCGGGTTGACCCGATCGCCCGCAGGATCTCCTCCCAGTGCTGCTGGTCGCGGGCGTCGATCGTGAACTCGCGGACCCGCTTGCCCTCGGCGCCTGCGCCGGGAACCAGGTCGACGCCCTGAAGCGCCCCGCCCGCTTCGGCGATTCGCGCGGTCAGCTTGCCGAGCGGCTCCTGGCGGGCGTCGAGCTCGACCCGCACCGTGACCGAGAACTGGGCGCTGACGGAATGAGCAGGCGGCATTGGACGGCTGATCTTATGCGTCGAGTGAAAGGTCTTACGCGTTGAGTGCGCAGCCCCAACCGCACGTCGGCTGGGTAGGGGGCCTAGGGGGCAACATCTGAACAAGCAGGGGTGGCGCCTCTATGGCGGTATGCGCCACAAACGCGACATTCGCGGCTCCTCCCGAGGCCGGGAGCCAGCCTAGGATGGATGTGTGCCCACCACGAAGACCAACCCGAAGCAGTCGGCGAAGACGGCCCCCAACGACGGCGAGCTGTTCCTGATCGACGGCAACAGCCTCGCCTACCGGGCGTTCTTCGCCCTGCCAGAGTCGATCGCGACGGCTGACGGGCGGCCGACCAACGCGATCTACGGCTTTGCGTCGATGATGGCCAAGATCCTGATCGAGCACCGGCCGCAGGCGGTGATCGTCGCCTGGGACGCGGGGATGTCCGGGCGCGAGCTCACCTACGAGCCCTACAAGGCGCAGCGCCGGCCCCGGCCCGACCTGCTGAAGGAGCAGTGGCCGCATCTCGCGCCGGTGGCCGAGGCGTTCGGCTTCCACAACGTCAAAGTCGAAGGCTGGGAGGCCGACGACGTGATCGCCACCCTCGTGCGGCAGGCGAGAAAGGCACAGATCTCGGTGATGGTCGTCTCGGGGGACCGCGACGTCTACCAGGTGGTCGAGGACGGCGTTCGGGTGATGACCACCTCGCGTGGCGTCACCGAGACCAAGATCTACGATCGTGAGGGGGTCGTCGAGCGTTATGGAGTGCCCCCCGAGCTGGTCCCAGACCTGATCGGCCTGAAGGGCGATACGTCGGACAACATCCCCGGCGTCCCGGGGATCGGGGACAAGACCGCGGCGCAGCTCCTGCAGGAGTTCGGCTCGCTCGAGGCGGTGCTCGACAACGTCGACAAGATCTCCGGCGCGAAGCGCAAGCAGAACCTCACCGAGCATGCCGACGACGCGCGGATCTCGAAGCAGCTCGCGACCCTGAGCTACGACATCGAGGTCCCGATCGATGTTCGCAAGGAGGCGCGCGCGAAGCCGGACCGCAGTCGTCTGCGGGAGGTGGCGGCGGAGTTCGAGCTGCGTCAGGTGGTCCAGCGCCTGGACGAGGAGTTCCTCGAGGACGTCCCCGACCGAGCGGTCGAGGAGACCCTGGTGGTGGAGGCGAAGGAGGGGACGCCGGTCGACCTCGGCGAGGGGCCGATCTCGATCGCCGTCACGGCCGGAAAGTGGGCCGCGAGCGACGGCGAACGGGTGGTCACCGGAGAAGCCCCGGACCTGATCGAGCTCGCCGAGCAGCTTCGCGGCCGGCCGCTGCTGGCGCACGACATGAAGTCGCAGGGCGGCGGTGGGCGAACCGGGTTGCTGGCCACCGCTCCCCCCGGATGCCTCGAGCTCGACCACGACACGATGGTCGCCGCCTACCTGATCGACCCGGCACGGCGGGTCTACGACCTGCACGAGCTGGCGGCGGATGCCGGCCTGGCGGCCGCTCCCGCCGGGGCCGACCCGGGGCAGCTCTCGCTGGCCGCCGAGGAGGGGGAGGCCGGGGGCGATCCCGCTGCCGATGCCCGCGTGGTGGTCGAGTTGACGGCCCGCCAGCGCGAACGGCTGGCCGAGTTCGGGCTCGAGCGCCTGCTGCGAGAGGTCGAGCTGCCGCTGGTCGAGGTGCTCGCGGCGATGGAGCGCGCCGGTGTCAAGCTGGACGCAGAGCGGTTGTCCGAGATCGGCGAGGGGATGGCGGAGCGGATCGCGGAGCTGGAGCGGGAGATCTTCGAGCTCGCGGGACGCGAGTTCACGATCGGGTCCCCCCAGCAGCTGGGGACGGTGCTGTTCGAAGAGCTCGGATTGACCAAGAAGCGGCGCGGCAAGACGGGCTTCTCGACCGATGCCCGGGTCCTCGCCCAGATCCGCGATGAGCACGAGATCATCGCCAAGGTCGAGAGCTGGCGCGAGCTGACCAAGCTCAAGAACACCTACCTCGACGCGCTCCCGGAGCTGATCGACCCGGAGACGCGCCGCATCCACACCACCTTCAACCAGGTCGCGACGACCACCGGGCGCCTCTCGAGCATCAACCCGAACCTCCAGAACATCCCGATTCGCTCCGAGATCGGGCGCCCCGTCCGCGGCTGCTTCGTTGCCGAGCGCGGCATGCGCCTGCTGTCGGCCGACTACAACCAGGTCGAGCTGCGGGTCCTCGCGCAGGTCGCGAACGAGGACGTGCTGCGCGAGATCTTCGCCTCGGGCGAGGACGTCCACCGCGAGACCGCCGCCGAGGTGCTGGCGATCTCCCCCGAAGAGGTCGGCCCGGCCGAGCGATCGAAGGCGAAGATGGTCAACTACGGGATCGCCTACGGGCTGTCGGCCTTCGGGCTCGCGGATCGCCTCCAGATCTCGCGTGAGGAGGCGGCGCTCTACATCCAGCGATACTTCGAGCGATTCCCGGCCGTCAAGGCGTTCATCGACGAGACGATCGCCGGCGCCGAGCGCGACGGATTCGTGTACACGCTGCTCGGCCGCCGACGGGCGATCCCCGAGCTGCGCTCGGGGCAGCGCCAGCGCCGCCTGCTGGGCGAACGCCTGGCGGTCAACACCGTGATCCAGGGGACGGCGGCGGACATCATCAAGCTGGCGATGGTCCGCTGCCACGCGAAGCTCGCCGATGCGGGCGTCGAGACCCGCCTCGTGCTGCAGATCCACGACGAGCTGCTGTTCGAGGGCCCGGACGCCGAGATGGACTCGGCGGCCGAGCTCGTGCGGCGCGAGATGTGCGACGCCTTCGAGCTCGATCCGCCGCTGGCGGTCGACATCGGGATCGGCAGGGACTGGCTGGCCGCAAAGTAGAGGGGCGCCGAAGCCGGCGCCCCTCGAATCCCGAATTGGTTGGCTCGATCGCTCGAGTCAGGGTCCCCTGACATTCGAGCCGTCTGGGCAAACTCCTACTTGGCCAACTCGATCTCCTCGAACACGGCCTGCCCGTGCTCGAGCTCGAGCCCGGCCTCTTGGACGACGGCTCCAGTGACGAGGTTGTCCACGGAGCAGGCGTGGTTGTCGTCGCCTTCGTCGTTGTTGTCCTCGTCGTCCCCGGTCTCGTCGTCCCCGGTCTCGTCGTCGGTTGCGGACTTGTCGGCGACCTGTTCGTCGTCACCGCTCTGGTGGTCGCCGGCTTCCTCACCTTGGTCGTCGTCATCTCCGGTGTCACCGTTGTGGCCGCCCTCGCCGTCGTTGTCCTCGTCACCCTGATCGTCGCCGTGGTCGCACTTGACCTCGGTGCCTTCGGTGACCAGACCGCTGATCGAGCCTCCACCGAAGAGGTCGATCGTCAGCACGTGATCCTGGAAGGAGGAGATCGTCCCGGCGCCCTCGTCGCCATCCTCGGTGCCGTCGTTGTCGGAATCGGGATCGCGCGGGTCGTCGCCGGCCTTCCACTCCTGACGGTTCTTCAGTCCGTCGCGGTCCTGGTTCCGCTTCGCCTGGTTCTTGTGCAGGGAGAGGTCGTGGCGCTTCTCCCACCGGTCGGGAATCCGGTCGTGGTTGCGATCCCGCGCGGCCGCCGCGCCGGGCAGCGCCACGACCAGCAGGCCGATGATCACCACGACCAGGCCTCCGAGCATCCCTCGTGACTTCCTTGAGCTCATCTGGTATTTCCTTTCGGCGCTCGGAGCCGGGTTCTGCAGGCAACCGAGACAGATTGGACATCGTTCGTAGGGGAAACCCGCCTCGGTCGCCGGGATCACGGGCCCTGCGCCTGGCTGGACGCTCGTCCGATGCTCCGGGTGGGGGCCCCTTCCCGCCTGCGAGATCGCCGTTACTGCTCCGGCAAGGTCTCCGAATTGGAAGTGGCGTCCACTCCGTCGTGCGAGCTGGTGCTGTGCTCGTCGCCGGAGCTGGTGCCGTCGTCGCCGGACCCGCTGCCGTCGCCTCCGCTCGTGCCCCCGTTCTCACCGCCGCTCGTCTCACCGCCGCTCGTGTCGCCGCCGCTCGTCTCGCCGCTCCCCGCGTGCTCCGCGACGGTCTCGTCGCCGCCATTGTGGCTGCCGCCCGATCCCTCGTCGCCCCCGCCGCCGGAGCCGTCGTCCCCGCCGCCGGAGCCGCTGTTGCGGGCGCCGCCACCCCCGCCACGCTCGCCACCCGAGCTGCCGGAATGGCCGGATGCTCCCGGCCCCCCCGAGGGGGCTGGCGAGCCGTGGCCGGAGTCGTCGCCGGAGCCGGGTGCGCGGCCGCCGCCTCTGTCCGCTCGCCCGCCCTGGCCGGAGCCGTCCGCCGATTCGCCGACCGGGTTCATGCCCCGGGTCGCCGCGGAGTCGCCGCTTCGGGCCACCGTGGCCGCCGTCGCGTCACGCTTGTCCCCGCGATCGTGCAGCGCGACCCCTGATCCGACCGCGAGCCCCGCGACGAGCAGGGCCGTGCCGGCCTTGATCGCGATCCCCCCGCCGCCACCCGCGGTCAGCCCGGCTGCCGCCCCGCCGAGGCCGGCGCCGGTGGTCTCCGTGGTCATCGGCCCGGCGTTGAGCAGGGCTCGGAGGGCCGGAAGCGGGATCAGCGCGCCGGTCGCGTCGCGAAGCGTGCACCGGGCCCGGAAGATCAGGCCCCTGACGGCGCCCGGGGTGACCCCGATCGCCGCGGCGATCTCCTGATGGCTGCGACCCTCGAGCTCACGACGCACCAGCGCCTCGCGCTGGGCGGTGGGCAGGCCCTTGACCCGGGCGAGGACCGCGGCGAGCTCGGAACGCTGAGCGGCTACCTCGGGCGGCTGGGGCACGCCGTCGAAGTCCTCGTCCAGGGGCTGGTGGGCAGGCTCGTCCCTGAGGTCGTTCAGCGCGCGGTTGCGGACGATCGTGTAGAGCCACGGCTTCAGGCTCATCTCGCCGCGGCTGGCCACCAGCGATCCATGGGCCTTGGTCAACGCCTCCTGCACCACGTCCTCGGCGCGGTGCGCGGGCACGATCGCCCCGGCGAACGACACCAGCGGCTGGCGGTAGCGCCGAACGATCTCCTCGAACGCCCGCTCCTGGCCCTCGCGGCACAGGGTGACGAGGCGGGCGTCCGACTGGCAGCGCAGCGCCAAGCCGGCGAGCGGAGCTGGGTGGGAGACAGTGGGCATCCGCTTCATTGATCGTCCAGTTCGGCTTACCGCTGAACCCCGCCTGGAGTTCAACGGGGCCCGCCTCGTCAACACGCGGGGCGGCGCAGGATCACGCCTCCGACTCGGCATCTAGCATTCGGCGGCGTGGATCGAGGTGTCGCCGTCCTGCTGACCGCCGTGGTCGGCGGGATTCTCGCCCTTCAGGCGCCGATCAACGCGGGCCTCGGCAGGGCGACGGGCCAGCTCCCGGCGGCGCTGGTCTCGTTCATGGTGGGCACCCTGTTGTTGGCGGTCATCGTCGCCCTGAGCGGGGAGGTCGCCGGCCTCGGCTCGACCTTCGAGGTCCGCTGGTACTACCTGATCGGCGGGGTGCTGGGCGCCGCCTACGTGACGATCGCGCTGATCGCCGTCCGGTCGATCGGCGCCGGGGGAGTCGCCGCGGCGACGATCACCGGACAGCTGCTCGCCGCGGTGGCCATCGATCGGCTCGGCATCCTGGGGCTGGATCGAACGCCGATCAGCGCCGCCCGGGTGACGGGCGTCGTGTTGCTCCTCGCGGGCACCTATCTGGTGATCCGCTAGCTACAATTGCTACATATAGATCCCTTGACCCCGAGGAGGTGGTCGGGATGATGGAGACGGTTGGGCGGCTGTCCAACGTGTTCTGGGCGCTCGTGATCGGCGCCGTGGCCCTCTACGGGTTCTTTGCCGTGCTGGGAGCGATCTCGCTGGCGGATCTCGTCTGGCTGACGGTGCTGATCGGGATGCTGGGCATCCTCGCCGCGGTCCACTTCATCCGCGTGCGTCGGGCGCTCAGCGACCATCGCCACGATGCGATGGCCCGCGCCCTTCACGGCTGGCGCGAGCGACGCGGGTTCTAGTGGGCCGCCCGGCGCGCAGACCGCGCCGAGTCCCCGCCCTGCGATCGAGTGGCGCCTTACTCGGCCTTGGGCCGAGTAATCCGCCGCTCGACCCAAATCTAAGCGGCTAGCCGCAGCGCTCGCCGGCGCGGCTGGGGCCGCGCGGCGAGCTCGTGCGCGTAAGCGGGATGCGCGATCCGCAGGTAGTGGACGAACGACCAGCGCACGAATTCCTCCTCGCTCATCCCCCGCAGCGCCGCGGCCAGGAGCCGCGGTGGCACCCTCGGAACCAGGCGCTGAACCCGGAGCAACCAGTCGAAGTGCCAGCGGTGGCGTGCGGAGAACGCCCCGTAGCGTCGCAGCGCCGTGTCCCGGGTCGCCAGCCCGTCGACGACCCGGCGGAGCTCTCGCCCGCAGGCGATCCCGAAGTAGAAGGCGGTGCGGATCCCCTCCGCCGTCAGGGGGAGGCAGTGCCCGGCGGAGTCACCGACGAAGAAGACCGCACCTTCGGTCGCCTCGCGCAGCCGGTGGGGAATCCAGTTGCCCTGGTAGCGAACGGCGTCCCGGTCCAGGTCCCGCGCCAATCGGACGGTCGAGTCCTTGACGTGGAAGCCAGGATCGAAGGAGCCCACCCCGACGCGGACCTCGTCGGCTGCGGGGAAGCTCCAGCTGTAGCCGGCGGGGACGTACCCGCGGTCGATCCAGATCTCAAGGTCGTCGGAGCCGCCGCCGGGATGGACCTCGAGTCCCCGCGAGAGCGGCGCCCCCGGCGGCTGATAGCCACGCTGGCCGAGGACCCGACGCCAACCCAGGCAGTCGACGATCAACGGCGCTCGCAGCTCACCCCGGTCGGTCTCGACGGCACCCGCGTCACCGGGCCCCTTGATCGTCGCCGTCTCGAACCTCGCATCGCACCGCTCGAAGAGGCGCTCGCAGAGGATCGCGTAGTCGAAGGTCGAGAACGTCCACGGCAGGCTCATGCGGGTCGTCAGGTGCGGCGTGTGGATGACCAGGTCGCCGAAGGTCTGCTTGATCGACGCCTCGACGCCCATCGCCGCCAACCATTCGGTTGGCGCCGCGCAGGCCGAGGTCTGACGCTCGCCGATCTCGTACCGGTCGATGAGCAGCACCCGGGCCGCGGAGCCCGTGAGCTCGCGGGCGACCGCCAAGCCGGCAAAGCTCGACCCGCAGACGAGGACGTCCGCGTCCACCCGCAGCGGCGTCCTCGCGGAACCCCGCTTCGTGCGTCGCGTGGGCATCGCAGGCGAGGGTACTTCAAGCGAGCGGCGGGCAGCCGGCGACGCCCGACGCGCAATCGGCGGATCGCCAGCCGGCGACCTCTGACTGCGGAGGGCCCACTTTTGCCATAGTTAGCCGCCGTGTCCGCGACCGATACAACGACCGAGGCTGCCGCGGAGAGCGTCCGCGAGGTCGCGCCTTCGATGGCCCCCAACGACCTCATGGTCGAGGTCGACGGCGAGCTGGTTCCCAACTACGACGCGACGATCAAGCCCTTCGAGGAGGGGGATGTGGTCAGCGGCGAGGTCGTCCGGATCGACAAGGACGAGGTCCTGGTCGACATCGGCTACAAGTCGGAGGGCGTCATCCCGTCGACCGAGCTCTCGATCCGGCGCTCCGTCGATCCGGCCGAGGAGGTGTCGCTGGGGGAGCGCGTCGACGCCCTCGTGCTCACCAAGGAGGACCAGGAGGGCCGGCTCCTGCTCTCCAAGAAGCGCGCCCGATTCGAGAAGGCGTGGCGCAAGATCGAGGCCGCGGCCGAGTCCGGCGAGCCCGTCGTCGGAACGGTGATCGAGGTCGTCAAGGGCGGCCTGATCCTCGACCTCGGAGTGCGGGGATTCCTCCCTGCCTCGCTGGTCGACATACGGCGGGTCCACAACCTGGACGAGTTCAAGGGCTCCGAGCTCCAGTGCAAGGTGATCGAGCTGAATCGGAGCCGCAACAACGTCGTGCTGTCGCGCCGCGCGGTGCTCGAGGAGGAGCGCAAGGAGGTTCGCGAGCAGATCCTCGGTCGTCTCCAGCCCGGGATGGTCGTCGAGGGCACGATCTCCAACATCGTCGACTTCGGCGCCTTCGTCGACCTGGATGGGATCGACGGCCTGATCCACATCTCGGAGCTGTCCTGGAGCCACGTCAACCATCCGTCCGAGGTGCTGTCGGTCGGCGAGACCGTCCGGGTCAAGGTGCTCGACATCGACCGCGAGCGTCAGCGCATCTCGCTCGGGCTCAAGCAAACCCAGGAAGACCCGTGGCGCAAGGTGCTGGACGAGTATCGACAGGGCGAAGTGCTCGAAGGCAAGGTCACCAAGGTGGTCGCCTTCGGCGCCTTCGTCGAGATCATCCCGGGGGTCGAGGGCCTGGTCCACATCTCCGAGCTCGCCGAGCATCACGTCGAGAGCCCGAGCGAGGTCGTCTCCCCAGGCGAGCAGGTCTGGGTGAGGATCCTCGAGATCGACGAGAGTCGCCGTCGGATCTCGCTCAGCGTCAAGCGAGCCGAGGCCCAGAACCTGCCCCTCCGAGACCTGATTCCCGCCGAGCTCGCCGAGGGGGTCCGGCAGGAGGCGGCGGCGGCGGACGAGGTGCCTGACCTCGACGTCTCGGAGGAGGTCTTCCCCGAGGCTCCCCCGGAGGGCGATGATGGCGAGGCGGACGCGGGCGAGCCTTCGGAGGCCGAAGGGCAGTCCCCAGAAGCCAGCGACACCTGATGCGAGACTTCCGGTGGTGGATGTGTCACACCACCGCCAACAGGATCAGCCGGTCGCGTCGGTCGGCGGCTCGGCACCGGCGTTCATTGGCCTGACGGGCGCCGTAGCCGCGGGCAAGTCGGAGGCGTTGGCGGCCTTCGGGCGCCTCGGCGCGGCGACGTTGTCGAGCGACGCGATCACCCACGAGCTGCTCGACGACCCCGAGGTCCGTGCCCGCCTGATCGACCGCTGGGGCAAGCGGGTGGTCACGGACGACCAGGTGGCTCGGGACCGGGTCGGCGAGATCGTCTTCGGGCGACCCGAGGAGCTCGCTTGGCTGGAGTCCGTGCTTCACCCGCTGGTCGGCCGCAGGGTCGCCAGCTGGCGCCTCGAGCTGGCGCCGGGGACGCCGCTGGCCGTGGTCGAGGTGCCGCTGCTGTTCGAGGCCGGGCTCGAGGCCGCGTTCGACGCGACCGTCTGTGTGGTGGCCGCCGACCCGACCCGGGTCGAGCGGGCGGGCGCCCGGGGCACCGAGCTGCTCGAGGGCCGCAGCGATCGCCAGCTCTCCCAGGAGGAGAAGGCCGCGCGGGCCACACACGTGGTCCGCAACGACGGCACGCTGGCCGAGCTCCAGCAGCGGGTGGCCCGGCTGATGCCCGCCCTCGCCGGGGCCGAGGGGGCGGCATGAGCCCGGCGCGCACCGCGGCGCGGGGCCGGGGATCGCATCGAGGCGGCGCCACGTTTGCCGGCCTGCGGCGACGCAGATGGCTGTGGATCGCAGCCGCCGCCTTGATCGGGATCGGAGTCGCAATCGTGGTCAGCCGGGTCGACTTCGAGAAGGCGCTTCGGGAGATCACCCTGCCGCTTCGCCACGACGACGTGATTCGCCAGCAGGCGGCCGACAAGAACCTCGACCCGGCACTGATCGCGGCGGTGATCTACGCCGAGTCTCGCTTTCGCGACCAGGAGTCGCACGCCGGTGCGCGCGGTCTGATGCAGATCACGCCCCAGACGGCCGCCGTGATCGCCCACCTGAGCGGCGGCACGGAATTCGTCACCGGGGATCTCTCCGATCCCGAGATCAACATCAGCTATGGCTCCTACTACCTCCGCTATCTCCTCGACCGCTACGACGGCAACGAGGTCGCCGCGCTCGCCGCCTACAACGCCGGCACGGGCAACGTCGACCAGTGGGGTGGCCCTGACCTCGATCTCGCGGCGATCCAGTTCCCAGAGACCCAGGCGTACGTCGAGCAGGTGCTCGACAAGCGCCGCGAGTATCGCGACAAGTACGCAGACGACCTGGGGCTGTCCCACTAGTGTTGTGAGGGGCCCCACCAGGGCTGGCCATTCACGGGGCGGGGGCCACGGCAGCAGATGGACCTGACGATCGCCTGGGTCGCGTTCCCGCTGGTTCTCGCGGCGCTCAGCGGGGGCTGTGGGCTGCTCGTCGAGCGGCTCTCCGCGACCCGTCTCCCCGGCGCCCTGGTCCCCGCCGTGGGATTGGCGACCATCGTCCTGGTCGCCCAAGCGCTCACCCTGTGGGACGCGACCGCCGAGGCCGCGACCCCCGTCGTGGTCGCGCTTGCGGCTGCGGGCATCGGGCTCTCCTGGGGATGGTGGCGACGACTCGAGCCGTGGGCCGTGGCGGCGGCAGTCGCGGTGCTCGCCGCCTACGCGGCACCGGTGGTGCTGTCGGGGAAGGCGACCTTCGCCGGCTACATCAGGCTCGATGACACGGCGACCTGGATGGCGCTCACCGATCGGGTCATGGATCACGGCCGGAGCCTCGCCGGCCTCGCCCCCTCGACCTATGAGGCGACCCTCTCGTTCAACCTCGGCGGCGGCTACCCGATCGGCGTCTTCCTGCCCTTGGGCATCGCTCGAGACCTGGTCGGCTGGGACGTCGCCTGGTTGATTCAGCCGTACATGGCCTTCGGGGCGGCGCTCGTGGCGTTGGCTCTGTGGCAGCTCTGCGAGTCGGTCGTGCGGCCCAGAGCGCTCCGCGCGCTGGTGGCATTCCTGGCTGCGCAGTCGGCCCTGCTGTTCGGCTATTTCCTCTGGGGCGGGATCAAGGAGGTGTTCGGCGCCGCCCTGGTCGCGAGCTTCGCCGGGCTGACCGGGGTGGCGATCCGATCGCGCTGCGCGCCCCGGGCGTTGATCCCGCTGGCGCTCACCGGCGCGGCGCTGGTCGGGGTGTTGAGTGGCGGAGGGGGGATCTGGTTGCTCGGGATCGCCGCCGCCGCGCTGGCCTTGGTCGCCCCGGAGCTCGGCGCCCGGGTGACGTTGGCCCGCGCCGCGGGATTCACGGTCGTCGTCGCGCTGCTCTGCGTTCCCGTGTTGGCGCCGGGTGGGTTCCTGCCGCCGACCTCCGCGTCGCTGAGCAGCGCCACCGCGCTCGGCAACCTGTTGCGGCCGCTCGACAAGCTGCAGCTCTTCGGCATCTGGCCTGCGGGCGACTTCCGCCTCGATCCCGTCGGGCCGGGGACGACCTACGGGCTGGTGGCCCTCGCCGGCGTCGCCGCGCTGGTGGGGCTCTACGCGGCCCTTCGCGTCCGCGCCTGGCCGATGCTCATCTACGTGGGCGCCACACTGGCCGCCTGTCTCGTGATCGTGGTGATCGGCTCTCCCTGGATCGAGGGCAAGGCGATGGCGATCGCCTCACCGGCGCTCCCGCTGGCCGCCTGCGCGGGGGCCGCGTGGCTTTGGATGGGCGGAGGCAGGGAGGTCCGACTGTGGGAGCGCGCGGCCGGGGCGGCGCTACTGGCGGCGGTTGGGGCCGGGATCCTCTGGTCGGGCGCGCTCGCCTACCGGGACGTCAACCTGGCGCCGCGCGACCAGCTCGCGGAGCTCGAGACGATCGGGCGCCGGATCGCAGGCCAGGGTCCGACGCTAATGACCGAGTACCAGCCCTACGGCGTTCGTCATTTCCTTCGGAACGCGGATCCCGAGGGGGCGTCGGAGCTCCGTCGCCGAACGGTGCCGCTCCGAGGCGGCGAGACGCTCCGCAAGGGCGCGACCGCGGACACCGATCGCCTCCAGCTCGCCGGCCTGGTCGCCTACCGCACCCTGGTCCTGCGCCGCTCGCCGGTCCAGAGCCGCCCGCCCTCCCCTTACCGGTTGACCTGGCGGGGCCGCTACTACGAGGTCTGGCAGCGTCCGGAGGGCCTCGAGTCGTCGGTGATCCGTCACGTCGGGCTCGGCACGACCCTCGATCCGACCGGGGTGCCCGCCTGCGGACGGGTGCGCGAGCTCACCCGGGAGACGGGGCCCGGCGGCACGCTCGCGGCGGCGATGCGCCGGGGCGTCACCGAGACGATTCCGCTTGCCAAGACCTCACATCCACGCGCCTGGCAATGGGCGGGATACCCGGGCACCCTGCTGCCGTCGACGCCCGGGACCCTCCGGGCGAAGGCCCTCGCGCCACGGCCGGGCAGCTATGGGATCTGGCTCGGCGGGTCGGTGCGAGGGGAGGTGGATCTGACGGTCGACGGTCGCCCGGTCGGGGAGGTTCGAAACGAGCTCAACAACCAGGGCGAGTACGTGCTTCTGGGCAGGGCCCACCTGGGAGCCGGCCGTCATCTGCTGGCGATCCGCTTTCGAGGCGCCGACCTGCACCCGGGAAGCGGCGGAGCCCCGAGCCCCGTGGGACCACTCCAGCTCGCCTCGGGCGACGCCGCCCAAGCCCGGGTGGTGCACCTCCGAAGCGAGGAGGCCGCGCGGCTCTGCGGCAGGCGCTGGGACTGGATCGAGGTACTCGGTTTGGGCGGGACGAGCGCCGACTGAGTCCCGCTAACCGGCCAGCGGCTCGACCTCCGGACGACGAGCCGTCGCCGGCCCGTGGATGCGGAAGCGATCGCGCCCGGCCGCCTTGGCGTCGTAGACGGCGATGTCGGCTTCGACCATCAGCTCCTCCGCCGTCTGCGTGCGGGGATGCGAGATCACGGCGACGCCGGCGCTGGTCGTCACCCGCAGGTGCCCGCCCTTGAAGGGGGCTCGATGGTCGCGGACGGTCTCGACCAGCTTCTCGGCCACCTGACGTGCCTGCTCGGCGTCCGCGTGAGGCAGCAGCACGGCGAGCTCGTCTCCTCCCAGGCGGGCGAGCACGTCCGTTTCGCGTAGCTGGTCGCGGAGCAGGTCGGCGACGCTCCTGATCACCGCGTCGCCGGCGTGATGGCCCAGGCTGTCGTTGATGTACTTGAGGTTGTCGATGTCGAGCAGCAGCACCGCTCCGCCTCCCCTGTAGCGGGAGGCCTGCGCGACGCGATCGACGAGCTCCTCCTGAAAGCGACGGCGGTTGAGGAGCCCGGTGAGCGGATCGTGGTCGGCCAGGTACCGAAGGCGCTCCTGGATCCGCTCCCGCTCGGTCACGTCCCGGAAGCTCCAGACCCGGCCGTGGATCTCACCGTCGACGCCGCGCTGCGGGCGCGAGTAGCGCTCCACCGCCCGGCCGTCCTTGAAGTAGAGCATGTCGTGGCTCTCCTCCTCCGGACGCCGGTTGAGCTCGCCCACCCTTTGCACGAAGCTCTCGGGCTCGGCGAGCTGGTCGGAGACGAAGACGAGCCGGCGCTCCTGGTCGTCGCACTCGAGGACCTCCTGCGGAATCCGCCACATCTCCTTGAACCGCTGGTTGAAGCTGACCATGCGGCCGCTTCGATCGACGACCAGGATCCCGTCGGCGGTCGACTCCAGGGTCGCGCGCTGAAGCGACAGCGACTCCTCGAGCTCGCGCTCCGAGCGCTCCTTCTCGGCCAGCCGCCGATCCAGCAGCTCCTTGATGTACCCGAACAGCAGCGCGGTGACGACCACCGATCCCATCGTGATCAGCCATCGGGCCACCCCTTCGCCAGAGTTCCGTCCGAGGACGAGAACGGCGGCGTAGCAGAGCCCGACGACGGCGACCTGGAAGAACGCCTGCCTGCGGGTGAAGAAGTAGGCCGCGTACAGCGCCACCCAGATGTAGAAGACCTCGGTGTCGGTGGGGCCGCTGCTCGCGAAGTAGGTCCCGGCGCTGATCACGACGGTTCCGAGCACCAGCAGGAGCTGGAACGCCAGGAGCGACAGGCGGCGCCAGGAGATCGCGATCAGCAGGCAGGCCGCCGCGGCCAGGTCGCAGATCACCAGCTCGGCCAGCTTCTCCCTGCCGCTGAGGCCGTCGGAGAGCGGAAGCGCCGCCAGCGCGAGGATCGTCCCGGCCGCGAACAGCAGCAGCAGCGCGGCCGCCATGCCGGCGCGGGGGTCCTCCCCGTCGCTGAGACTTCGGCGCGCGGCGTCGAGGCGCTGCCTGATCGATTTCGCGAAGGCCATGCGGGATCTCCCCGTGTGAGGTGTTTCGGTACGCGAGGCGATCCGCTTGAGGCCGCTAGACCCCCGAGCCGGCACGCGAGCCCGCCCGGCCGGCGCCGCCGGGAGATGGCGCCCCCGGTCGCTATCTTGGCTTCGATGAGCGCCTTCCAGCTCAACCCCGCCTACACGCCGACCGCCGATCAGCCGGAGGCGATCGACTCCCTGGCGGCGGGCCTCGAGGGCGGCGAGCGCTTCGCGTGCCTGCTCGGCGCCACCGGCACCGGCAAGACGCTGACGATGGCGGGCACGATCGAGCGAGTCCAGCGCCCCGCGCTGGTGATCGCCCACAACAAGACGCTCGCCGCCCAGCTCTGCAACGAATTCCGCGAGTTCTTCCCCGACAACGCGGTCGAGTACTTCGTCAGCTACTACGACTACTACCAACCCGAGGCCTATGTTCCGGCGCAGGACCTCTACATCGAGAAGGACTCGTCGATCAACGACGAGATCGACCGGCTGCGCCACTCGGCCACCGCCGCGCTGCTGGCCCGCCGCGACGTCGTGATCGTCGCCTCCGTCTCCTGCATCTACGGGATCGGGTCGCCCGAGCTCTATCGCGAGCAGATGCAGCTCTTCAAGGTCGGCGAGTCGATCGACCGCGATCAGCTGATCCGAAAGCTGATCGGGATGCAGTACGCGCGCAACGACACCAACCTCACCCGGGGCACCTTCAGGGTCAAGGGTGAGCTCCTCGAGGTCTTCCCGGCCTACGCCGAGACCGCCTACCGGGTGGCGCTGTTCGGCGACGAGGTCGAGGGGATCCAGCACTTCGACCCGCTGACCGGTGAGGTGCTGGACGAGATCGATCACGTCGCGGTGTGGCCGGCGACCCACTACGTGACCAAGGAGGAGACGATCGAGCGGGCGGCCACCGAGATCAAGCGGGAGCTCAACGACCGGGTCGCCTGGTTCGAGGAGCGGGGCAGGCTGCTCGAGGCCCATCGGCTCAGGCAGCGGACCGAGTACGACGTCGAGCTGCTCAAGGAGCTCGGCTTCGCCCCCGGGATCGAGAACTACTCGCGGATCATCGACGGGCGGCCCGAGGGGAGCCCGCCGCACACCCTGATCGACTACTTCCCGGACGACTTCGTGGTCTTCGTCGACGAGTCGCACCAAACCGTCCCGCAGCTCGGCGGCATGTACGAGGGCGACCGCTCGCGCAAGCAGACCCTGGTCGACCACGGCTTCCGGCTGCCCTCGGCCCTTGACAACCGGC